>DAOVTR010000226.1 GCA_030633015.1 Bdellovibrionales bacterium | reverse complement strand
TGCATCACCTATTGTTAGATGAAAACCATACTCCATACAATCAGAATTCCATTTTTGATCAAATAAAAGATTACGATCATCTTTGATAATGTTTTTTTCATTTTGAATATCGTAACCTACAATCTTTGATCCAAGATTATAAAAATTAGATTGCTCAATACTGGGTATAAAATAAATGCCAAATTTATCCACTAAATTTAACTAAAAATCTTTAATTAAATTTACAAAATCTGGATTATCAATAAAGGGATTACGATTATTTTGAAATCGATAGATGTTATTATTTCTTTCTATCTCTTTAAAGGAAACAGGATCGTCTTCATGCCACTGTCTAAAAAAATCTTCTTGTTCTCTATCTATTTTATGACCATATCTAACTGAAAAATAAAACATGGCGCGGGCCAAATCGCCTTTATGCTTTGCTGGCGGCTCGAAACAACGAGTTCCCCAATAGCTATAGCCAAGATAACTTCCAAAACCTGAGTATGTGATCTGTTCAACATCACAAAAAGGATGATTACTTCTTCTTGAATTCATTTTCATCATTACTGGAAACAGATGGTGCAAATCAGATTTTGCAATACCGGTGGCACCAAGGCTTTGAGGCCAAGAATGTTCACAATTCATAATGGTGTGATCAGGAATAGAAACTGTTTCGATACAACGATCTGAATATACAGAACATACATTTCCATCAACATTATCCAATCTAGAAAACATCTCTGTTCTTGCATTTGTATAACTATTATATTTATTATCACTTACTAAGTCTTTAAGACCATCTTTCAAATTATTATCACACAATTTGAAATACCTTGTGTACAAATAGACATTATCTTCAATGTACGAGCTATTCCAACGAGCAACGCAACTATCATCTGCCTTTGCAGGAAGAACAGCAAAACTTAATAATAAAATTGATAGGGATAATATTTTTGAATTAATTGTCATAAATAACTCTCACTTTAAATGTTTACATACTTATCGACAAAAATATATAAAATTAAAGGACGGAATACATGACGAGAACAGTCCGAAATATACTAGAAAATATATTAATCAAAAGGACCAATATTGCTGTTTATCCAAAATTGACTTATCAATTCAATAATACGATGAAATTCACTATAGTCTACTGGTTTTCTTAAATAACTATTTGCTCCACAACTATAACTTTCAAATATATCGCTTGCTTCATCTGATGAAGACATAACAATGCTTGGTATTACCTTAACAGTATCATTAGTTGAAATTTGCTTTAAAAGTTCTAATCCACTAAGTTTAGGTAATTTTAAATCTAAAATAATTAGATAAGGTAAATCCTTAGGATCATCTTCACTATATTTACCTTTTTTAAACAGATAATTTAATGCCTCCTCTCCATCCCTCAAAATAATAATATTATCAAAACCTGATATTTTTTTAAAAGCAAGCGTTGCCAAAAGCTCATCATCTTTATTATCTTCAACTAGTAAAATCTTTTTATTCATATAATACTCATTTAAATTTTAAAATAAAATGTAGCGCCAATATCTTTTTCACCATCTGCCCAAATCTTACCACCATGTCTATTTATAACCCTCTTTACAGTTGCAAGGCCAATCCCTTGTCCTTCAAAACGATCACCATGCATTTTGCTAAATGGTTGAAAAAGTCTATCAATTAATTTATTATTAAAACCAATTCCGTTATCTTTCACAAAAATAATTTTCTCACCATTTTTTTCAACTACACCTATTTCAATAAATGATTGTTTAGTATTTTTAGAGAATTTCCACGAATTATTTACAAGATTTGTCATAACAACTTTCATCAATCCTATATCAGCTTCAATAAAAAGTTTTTCTGGAAATATAAATTGAATTATTTTATTCTCATCAGGACTATGAAAATCTGATTTAAGATCTTTTACAATATCTATCAAATTAAAAGTTTCAATGTTAATATTTTGTCTGGTTAATCTTGAAAGTTTTAAAAGTTCATCAACTAAACTACTCATTTTCAAGCATCCTAAGCGAATACGTTTTATATAATCATTTCCCTCATCATCAAATTTGTCACCATATTCTTCAAACAGAATTTGAGAAAAACCACTAATACCTCTTAAAGGTGCCCTCAGATCATGAGATACAGCATAAGCAAAAGACTCCAACTCTTGGTTACTTTCCTGTAGCTGTAAAGTTCTTTTTTCAACTCTTGACTCTAATGACTTATTTAAATCCACAAGCTTCTCTTGATCTCTTTTCCGATCAGTTATATCAACAAAAGTTACGATGGCACCTTTCACTTTATTTTCTAGAATTAAAGGATGGGCCCAAAACTCTACTGGTAACATCTCTCCATTTTTTTTAATTAAACTTTGATTTTGATCATGTACATTTTGTTTTACAAAACAGCTCTTTAAAATTTGATCATCATCTATATTCGAATATTGGGATGATTGATGGATAATATGATTAATTTTATGCCCTAAAATTTCATTTCGATCATATCCCAGCATTAAAACAAAAGAGTTATTACAAAAATTACAAATCCCATTATGATCAAGGACATAAACTGATTCCTCCATTGAATTTAAAAGTAATTCAGTTCTTTCATCTTTTAAACGTAATTTCTTATTAAATGTTATAACTTGTTCAGCAAAAGAGTTAATAGATTCAATAATTGTTGAAAACTCTAAAATACCACTATGATTTTCAATTAAAAGTTTTCCTTCATTCTTATTAGGATCATAATGACCAAGTTCATTAACAATTTCCCTAACTGATCTTGAAAAATATTTATTAACTGCTACTATCAATGACAAATATACAAATAAGAAAATAAAAAACACAATTACAATTGATTCAACCAATGAATTTAAAATTGTAATCCGAATAATATCATGTGGAAGAGAATAAAATATTCTCCAGTTTATATCACTTGATGTTATTTCATTATAAGCAATAAAATTTAAATTGTTATATTCATATGTAACAAGCTTACTATTCCACCATTTTTTCAGATGTTTAAGTTCAAAACCTAAATTAAACCTACTTCTAATTAAACTTCTATCAGGGTGATAAACAACAACACCAGAGTCACTTAAAATAAACATCTGCTGTCTTTTAAAAATTTTACCAACCTCAAAATGGAGCATTGCTGGAATAATTTTTTGAAGGTCCACTTCAAAATAAATCTTCAATTTATCGTTAATACTTTGTTTTATGCTAATTACAGGGGTATGGGTTAATATCGATTGAAAGACTTTTGACACTTGAGATTTAGATTTAACATGTAACATATGTCCAAAATCAAGGCCTTTAAAACTCTCTAAAAATCTTTTATTAGTATGTACAACGTTACCTTTTTCATCAATAACATAAAACGAAATATCTAAATTTTTAATGTCTAAATACTGTTCAATCAATAATAAGTTACTATTTTTTTTTAATAATTTAATTATGTTATTTAAGGAATCGGAATATTGGGAGATATAATAATCAACTACAGAATTTGCTAATCGTACTTGTCCAGTCATAATCTGTTGAAAACTACTGTTTTTTTCACTTATTTGAATAAATGAAGTAATCACAGAAGTAACAATAAAAGAAAAAGACACGATTAAAATCATTATTCTATTTAATCTTTGATTGATAGGCATAAGTTTTTTCATCAAAGCTCTTTGACTAATTTAAATTCATCTTCAATAACAGTCGAAACAAAGATGCTTCTGACCACATCACCGTATTTATCAAAACGCACTTCATTATCAAGAATTGTTTTATATGAACTACTTAAAAGAGCATTTTTAATTGTATTTGTTTTAAAATCAGGACATCTCTTTAAAGCATCAGCTAAAATATTAATTGCTTCATATCCTCTTGAGGACCTGGCATCAGACTTCTTATTAAATTTTCTCATCATTTTATTATTAAATTCATTATAAGCTTTCGTATTTAATTCGGGATTAAAATAACTAACTATTGAAATACCCTCGATTGATTTTCCTCCATATAAAATCAGTTCAGGAGTTTGAGACCAAACTGTAGTAAAAAATTTTCCTTTATAATCTTTGCCCCTTAATTTCTGAGCAGCAATTCCTGTAATATTAGCCTCTGTAATAAATAAAACTCCTGACGATTTA
>DAOVTR010000033.1 GCA_030633015.1 Bdellovibrionales bacterium | reverse complement strand
CAATTTTGGAGAGATTCGCTCTTGGGAAAAAGAAGATAAGGTTGAAATAGGAAAACCAAATGCTGCTGGATGGATTCTTCCTGCTCACAGCATACATCGCAGATATCCTGAAGTTGTTATTCTAATACCTCGAACTGCAGGACGAGCATGTGGTGGACTCTGTAGTTCTTGCCAACGCTTTTATGGATTTCAAAATGGAATACTCCAATTTGATTTAGATTCTTTGAATCCTAGCAGTAGCTGGAAAAATGAACTACAAAATGTCATGAATTACTTTCAAAATGATTCCCAGTTAAGAGATATTATTATTACTGGTGGCGATGCTCTAATGAACAGCAATCAATCACTTGAAAACATCCTAAATTCTGTCTATGATATGGCAAAGAAAAAAAAGGAAGATAATTTAAAAAGACCGCACGGCGAAAAATTCTCTGAAATGGTCAGAGTTCGTCTTGGTACACGACTGCCAGTTAATTTACCTCAGAGAGTGACAGCAGAATTAATTTCAATATTAAAAAACTTTAAAGAAAAGGCTTCTGCAATTGGATTAAGTCAATTTGTTATTCAAACCCATTTTATATCATCATACGAAATAACTCCAGAGTCACAACAAGCTGTTGCCGCACTTTTATCCACAGGTTGGATGGTAACAAATCAAGATGTTTTTACATCTTCATGCTCAAGAAGAGGACATACTGCGAAGCTAAGAGAAGATTTAAATAAAATAGGAGTACTGCCATACTATACGTTTTCGGTAAAAGGTGGCTTTGAAAACCGTCATATGTTTGCAACTAATTCTAGGTTGGCACAAGAAAAATATGAAGAAAAAACATTTGGGAAAATTCCAGCATTATTCAAAAACAGAATAACTGATTTTCATCACAGTTCTACAAACATGATTTCTAATATACAAAAACTAAAAAAAGATGCAGAACTTGATTTCCTGGCCACTGATCGATCAGTATTAAATATTCCTGGTGTTGAAAAAAGCTTAACATTTAGAGTTGTTGGTCTCACAAACGATGGCCGAAGAGTTTTGCATTTTTCACATGACCATACAAGAACACATAGTCCAATAATTGAACAGATGGAAGATATATTTTTTGTAGAATCCAGATCAATTAGAAGCTATTTAAATCAGCTTATTTCTATTGGTGAAAATGAAAAAGAATATGAAACTCTTTGGTATTATTCTTTAAGTGAAACTGAAAACAGAGAACCAATTTTTGAATATCCCGATTATAACTATTCTCAAACAAAAAAAATGACAAATTTAAAAATTTAATTTTGGAGAATCCGTGATTGAAAAGAAATATGATGTTGCAATTATTGGAGCAGGTACGGCTGGCCTCACTGCTAGAAAGAATGTTGCAAATAAAACTGATAATTATATAATCATAGATAATGGCCCAATGGGAACAACATGTGCTCGCGTTGGTTGTATGCCTTCAAAAGTACTTATTCAAGTAGCGAATGACTTCCATTCAAGAAAATCATTTGATAAAATGGGAATACTCGGTGCTGACCACCTAACAATTGACCATAAAAAAGTAATGGATCATGTAAGAAAACTTAGAGATAATTTTGTTAAAGGTGTAAAATCATCTATGCCCAGCTGGGAAAATAAACTTGTCAGAAAAAAAGCACTGTTTATAGATGATCATACCCTTGATCTTGAGGGCCAAAAAATTTATGCCGAAAAAATAATTATTGCCACAGGGTCTCGACCTATAATACCAAAGCCTTGGCTTGCTTTTAAACAATACCTCATAACAACTGATGACTTCTTTGAACTTGAAACGTTACCTAAAAAAGTTGCAATTATAGGACTTGGAGTGATTGGAATGGAATTAGGCCAAGCATTAAATCGTCTGGGGGTAGAGGTAATTGCTATCGGCCTTGGAAATGAAATTGGAGGGCTAACTGATCCAGAAATACAAAACTACGCTATCGAGCATTTTAAAGGCGAGATGCAGATCCACCTTGATGGGGCAACCTTAAATAGTGTAACAGAAAACAACATGCTTGAAATTGAAGCATCAAAAAAAATATTTCAAGTAGAAAAAGCTATTGTAGCAGTTGGAAGAACTCCCAACATAGACAATATTGGAATCGAAAATTTAAATGTAGAACTTGATCATCTAAAAGTACCTGCTTATAACCCTAAAAACCTTTCACTTAAAAACTACAACCATATTTTTCTTGCAGGAGATGTTACAGGAAGAAGACCTCTTTTACATGAAGCGGCTGATGAAGGAGTCATTAGCGCATATAACTCAACCGTTGAATCTCAACACTTTAAAAGAAGAATTCCTCTAGGAGTTACATTCTCAGATCCTAATATTGCTACTGTAGGAAAAACCTATAAAGTTTTAAAAGAAAGAAACATTAAATTCATCGAAGGTACAGCCTCCTTCAGCCAACTCGGAAGAGCTGTAATAAAAAATAAAGGGTTTGGAATTTTAAAAATTTACGCAACTGCAGATGATGGACTTTTATTGGGAGCAGAAATTTTTGCACCTGATGGTGAACACTTAACTCATCTTATTTCATGGGGTATCTCATTAAATCTATATTTAGATCAAATGCTCACCTTACCATTTTATCATCCTGTTATTGAAGAGGGGCTCAGAGCCGCAATTAGAGACGCCAAATCTAAGCTTAAGACCAAATCAACAACACTTGAAATTATAAAAGAATAACCTTAAACTCTACTAAGACCATTTAATGCAGCAATCCGATAAGCTTCGGCCATAGTTGGATAATTAAAAGTATTTTGAACAAAAGATTTAATCGTGTTAGCACCTTCTTTTTGGGTCATGACTATTTGACCAATATGAATGATCTCGGCTGCATTTACACCAAAACAGTGCACTCCTAATAACTCCAAAGTCTCTCTGTGAAATAAAAGTTTTAATATTCCTACTTCTGTTCCTAATATTTGGGCCCTTGTAAGATTTTTAAAAGTTGAATGACCAATATCATATGGAATATGATCTCTACTTAACTCCTGTTCAGTTTTACCTACAGAACTTATTTCTGGAGAGGTATAAATACCAGTTGGGATTAGATTCAACTGCAACAAATTTTCCTCTCCTAAAAAATGGCCAGCAGCTTGTCTCCCCTGGTCAAAAGAAGCACTTGCAAGGCCGGGATAACCAATAACATCACCAACAGCATATACATTTTTAACTTGTGATTGATAATTTTTATTAACATCAATTTGCTTTCTCCCATTAACCTTTATTCCAATATTATTAAGCCCTAGCCCATTGGTATTACCTGATCTTCCATTGGCCCAAAAAAGATAGTCAGATTTTATATCTTTTCCAGAATTAAGATTCAAAATAATTTCATCATCAATGGAATCAATTTTTTTATAAACCTCATTATTATATAGAGTAACCCCCTGATCCCGCAGGTGATAACTTAAAGCATCAGTTATCTCATCATCTAAAAATGATAAAAGATGGTCTTGGGTATTTATTAAGTTAACTTGTACACCCAAGTTTTGAAAAATAGATGCATATTCACATCCTATAACACCGGCACCATATACAGTAATAGAACTTGGTGTACCTTCTAACTCTAAAACAGTGTTACTGTCTAAAACTTTACTTAAAGAAAAATCAACATCTAAAGGATGGTAAGGAGATGAACCGACTGCAATAAAAAAAACCTCTGCTTTATATTTCTCTTTTTTTTCTTTTGAAGAACTTACCTCAATAGTATTTGCATCCAAAAAAGATGCAAACCCATGAATAACCTGTATCCCATTTTTTTGATAAAAACCAAATCTCATTTTAACTTGTTTTTCAACTACATCCTTAGAACGCTTGAGTAACTGAGGATATGAAACATTAAAGTCACTTTCTACACGATAAAACATTGGATTAGACTTATATGTGGTTACATCTTGAATTGACTGGCGTAAAACTTTGCTTGGAATAGTTCCATAGTGACAAGAATTACCACCTACAAATTCATAATCTTCTATAATTGCAACTTTCTTTCCTGACTTTGCAAGCTTCATTGCGGCTCCCTCTCCTCCAGGCCCACTACCAATTACAATTGCATCAAACTTAAAATTTGCCATAAATACCTTATTATAAAAATGTTAATATTGAACTCATCATCATATTCCAATTTTTTGTACCAAGAGATTTTTCATCGATCATTAAATGATTAATTTCTTTTTCTAAAAGATGATCTTTATTGTCAAGATATATTGTTTTTGATTTAAAGAATTTACTTTTTATTATTTTCTCTGACTCCTTGCTATCAACAATTTCATCTAATTTATGAAAAAAACTTAATACCGGTATATTAGATTTTAACTTGAAAAAGGAGTTCATTTCTTTTTGAGTATTAAATACTGCCTTATAAGCCGCAATAGACGTACCTCGATTTGCCCGATATATTTTCAAATTATAACTAGGTATTACAGTTTTATCTGGTAAAAAAAATAAAAGTTTCAAAGCATTTGCCTTTAAGGTGAAAGAAAGAGAAGGCGCTAAAAGTACCATTTTCTTTATATTAGTAATGCTAAATTTATTTATAAACTTTAAAAACATAAGATTTGAAAATGAATATCCGACGAAAAACAGAGGTACTGATTTTTTTTGTGCAATGCTAGCAGCCACACAATATATATTATAAATATCAGTAATCCATTCCTCTTGATTCACCGTTAGTAGTTCATCAACATCTCCTCGATGGCCTGACAAAGAGCCTAAGACAACATCAAATCCTTTATCTTGAAATAGACCTGCCATCTGTTCCATGGAAGATGCTTTATCATTTAACCCATGCAGTAAAATAATAACTCCATTTTTATCTCCATTAAACACTCTTGTAACTTCTAACTTCTTATATTTAAATTTTTTGCTCTGATTTAGCTTATTTATATGTATCGTTGGTTGCTTGCAGACCATTCCATAAGAATTATGAGTAAATAAAAATAATAAAATAAAGAGACACCCTCTTTTAAAAATACAAACATATGAACTTTTTTCACATAGCATGAAATTACCCTGATCTAAATCTCTCGTCTCTAAAGTTATAACTACCAATGATTTGTAATTATTACAAATCATTAAGTTAATCGCAAATAACTACTCGTTTTTTCATATACTTCGATCATAAATTCAACTCTTTTCGGGGGAAAGACATGCCTTTATATGCACTAATAATTTGGGCTATTTTTACAAACATACTAACTATCAGTTCTTCCAGTGCCGCCGAAGAAAATAGCCTACATGAGCACTGGCTTGATGTGGGAATGAGTTTTGAACATTTAAAAAGCAATATAATTAATGACGATATTTGTAATAGGCACCCAAGTTTTAATTTAAAATGCATTTATTCAATAAACAAGGTTCTATTAAGACAAGAAGATTCTTTAATTTTTTTACCATCAATTTTCTCCACAGATCCAGTTCAACAAAGCAGCCAACTTAAGCAACTTAAGAAAAAATCACCACTATTTGATAGTCGCATAAACTCTTCTTTAATTATATCAAACGATGGTGCTCTTTTTAGCACAACTAAGTTACCTCTTATTTTACGACCTGATGAAATGTTTAAATCACAAAAAGAATTTGAACTCGAAGTATTGCAACTATGGCTTGCAGCGATTGATTCTAAACAGATAAAAAAAATAAGCTTTGATAATCTCGCTAATATTATGGAATCTCAAATCACTAATAACTCGTCAGATTCCAACTATAGCCTAATAATGGGGAGCGTACTTAGTATCGATAGTTTTTTGACTACTATTTATAAGGATCATACTCGAATAGAACCTTACTCCTATTATAACAGAAGCATAAAAGAGACAAAAAGCAAGTCTAAGTTTTATGGAATTGGTGTTATGATCAATAAAACCGAACAAGGATTATCGGTCGCTGATATTGTTCATGATGGGCCATCTTTTGGAAAACTAAAAAAATATGATTTAATTACTCATGTCGATAATGATGATATTTCTAAGCTTGATATTAAAATGATTCACAATAAGATCGTTGGCAAAAAGAACACACCAATAACGCTAACGATAAAAAGACAAAATAACATAATTAAAAAAACAATTATTAGAAATTCATTTATTACTTATAATGTTATTCCGATTGTTCTCCCAAGCACTAATGGAGATAATATTGGTTACATCAAACTCGCTTCTTTTGCAAAAGAAGGTGTTGCTGATGACGTAAAACTATCTTTACAAAAACTAATTAAAAAAGATGTAAAATCCCTTGTCTTAGATTTAAGAGGAAATCCTGGAGGTTTTCTATATGAGGCAGTTGAAATTGCTAATTTATTCTTAGAAAAAAATAAATTGGTAACAATGATCAAAACAATTATACCAAATCGTTTTGGGAAATATGAACTAAGTTATCTTAAAACCGAAAAAAACCAATTTACAAATCTCCCTTTAGTTGTACTTATAGATGCAGATTCTGCAAGCGCTTCTGAACTCGTAGCAGGTGCCTTGAGAGACCATAAAAGAGCAATTATTATAGGTGAAAGAAGTTTTGGAAAAGGTACTGTCCAGTCACAACTAGAATATCGATATTTAACTAAAGTTATTATGTGGACAACTATTGCGAGATTCTATCAGCCAAATGGAATGAGCAACCAACTCCTAGGAATTTCTCCCCATATTGAGATCACTAATCCTTTTAAGCCAAAAGAGGTGGTATCCATACGTGAAGATGATTATGCAATTTTTCCCGTTGAAGCAGATGGAGAACACATCACTCCAGCAATATCTTTAGAGCTCTTTAACTGTATAAAAAACAGTGGTCAATCGGAAAAGCTATATGGAACAGAAGAGTTCCCAATGACTGGAGATCTTCAACTTTTAGTTGCAATGGATATAGCAGCTTGCAATAATCAATAGATATGAAAAAAATAATATCGTTATTAATTTTCTCTCTTTTAGCATTTTTTATAATGTTTTTAATTTCAAAAAACAGACCAGAAGTTAAAGCTATGTCACACTCTAATTTTTCGACGACTAATAATGTAATTATTATAAATACTGAAAGCGAACATTTTGAACAAAAAAATAAAATAATAAGATCTACTTTTCAAGAAACCATAAAAACATTCAAGACCAATAATCATCTACGGGTTATAAATATGTTAAAACCCAAAGTTAAAGACATTGAATTATTTCAAGAAGAAATGGATTTTAATATAAATGATATTCCTTTTGAAGTTCCTAGAAACGACGACCCCAATAAGATTAAAGTATAATTACAATCGCTTATCGCAATATTCTTTGTAGGTGCCCACATAAGTTGTAATTTTGCCCTTATCCACTTCCATTACTTTATTCACTAAATGATCTAAAAAATATCTATCATGACTAACAAGCACAATCGTACCTTTGTAACGTTTTAGAGCATCCAAAAAAACACGTCTTGATTTTATATCCAAATGGTTTGTTGGCTCATCCAAAATTAAAAAATTAAAATCTTTAGTAAGTAGCCATGCAAGAACTACTCTTGCCTGTTCTCCACCAGATAAATATTTTATCTTTTTAAATACATCATCTCCCTTAAATAAAAAACCTGCAAGTATATTTCTAATAAACCCATCTGTTCGATCAGGAAAATATGATTGAAGCTCTTCGTAGATTGTGTTTTCACCGTTTAACATTTCAAATGAAAACTGCCCAAAATAACCAAACTTAATACTTGGGCCGAGTTCGCAACTACCATCTGTTGGATCAATTTGTTTTGCAATTATTTTTAAAAATGTTGATTTTCCTGCACCATTAACTCCGACTACTGCAATTTTATCCTGCCTATTAATTATTGTAGTAAGCTTGGAAAATACATTATTAGGAACATTAGTTGAACTATTCCAAGTTTTAGATAAATTGTTAATTATGGCCACATCATTACCGCCGCGGCTAATTTCAGGAAGTAAAATACTTATTTCTTCTTCGTCTTGCTCTAATTTGACTCTTTCAATCTTTTCTAACTTTTTAACTCGTGATTGAACTTGGGCCGCATGTGATGCTCTTGCTTGAAATCTCGCTATAAAATCTTCTTCCTTTTTTAACATATCATTTTGCTTATCAACATGTGCTTTATTTTGTTTTTTTCTAATTTCTTTCTCTTTTTCATAAAAATCATAATTACCAGAATAAGTAAAAACGCCACCATTAGAGATTTCAACAATCCTATCTACGACTTTGTTCATAAATACTCGATCGTGACTTGTCATTAGTACTGCACCCTTGAAATTTTTCAACCACTTTTCAAGCCAGATAATTGTTTCCAAATCTAAATAGTTTGTAGGTTCATCCATTAAAATAAGATCAGGCATTACAATAAGAACTTTTGCAAGTGCAATTCTCATTTTCCATCCGCCACTAAAGTCTTGTGTTGGCTTACTATGATCAATTGGAAGAATACCAAGACCGGACAATATCTCTTCGGCATTAGACTCTATTTCATACCCGCCAATTTTTTCAAATTTTGTTTGAACATCCCCCATTTTAATGAGTACATCATTCATTTTGGCTTCATCTGTACTTGGATCAGATAAAATAGATTCATAACTTGCAAGTTTAATTTTTAAATCACTAATTTCTTTATTGCCTTCAATAACTTCCTCAAGAGCAGTTCTGCCGGCCATCTCACCTACTCTTTGAGAAAAATATGACATCCTAATACTATTAGAAATTCCAATTTGCCCCTCATCAGGATTATCTTGTCTTGTTATCAAATTAAATAGTGTGGTTTTACCTGTACCGTTAGCACCAACAAGGCCAATTTTTTCACCTTCATTAATTTGAAAATGAATATTTTCAAAAAGTGTCTGACCACCAAGTATTTTTGAAACATTAGAAATATGCAGCACTAAAAAGCTCCTTATAGCAAATCAGCAGTATAAATAGTTTGAAATAGATAGTCTACTTTTAAAGATTAAGACTCAGAAGTCTTGAAGCCATAATTGGACAAGTTTTCATTTCATTAAAAACTTTATTACAACGAAGTTTATATTTTTGTCTTTCGTTTATTTTAATTAATACTCTTTGCAGATCGACCATTTTTTTTAGATTTTCATCACTTATTCGATCATAATATTTTGCTATAAACTTAAAGATTACTGGTTCTTTGAATACTGATTCTTCTAGTAATACAGTGGAATTACTCCTATCAAACATTATTATATCCATAATCTCTTTAAAATACAGATTCAAATCATTTGTTAATATACTATCACCATTCATAATAAGCGCCTTTATCATCAACTCTATGTTTATTCGATAATTATCCATCCCCGATGCTTGCTTTAAGCATCGATCAAAATATTTTTTAAACGTTAGATTATTAAATTTATGCAGTGAAAAGAGTTGTAATACAACCACAGGGTGATAAGAGCTTGTTCCAAACATTTCGATGGAACTTAACATCTCTTTTTTTACAACATTTGATTCAAAGAGCTTATGATAATCAAATTGGTCACTACTAGAAAAAACAATACTATAGAGTCTTACTTTATCATAATCGGAAAGAAGAGTTTTGGCTTTCAAATCAGAGAGTATTGAATTTAAATGTTCAGGATGGTCACTCTCAACAAGATCATAAACTGACCCCATTGCTTTGGACTTATTATAGTCAGAGGTATTTAAACTCAATAAATAATCCTCACTCATTTTCGTTACAGTTGAGATAAAACTATAATCAAACTTTGACCTATGATCTTTAATAAAGTTAAGAATATCCCAATGGTAAACTTTACCATCAACATCTCGATAAGCTTCTACTACTTTCAGAGACATAACCAGATAGCGCTTAAGAATATTTATTTTTACTGTAT
>DAOVTR010000188.1 GCA_030633015.1 Bdellovibrionales bacterium | reverse complement strand
ATCTGTAATAATAAGATCGATGCCTTTTTGTTTTGCATAATCAGCAGCTTCATTGTTCGTAATTCCACAATCAACAGTGATCATTAGATTAATTTTATCGTCTAAGGCAGTATTAATAGATGAAAGATGTAATCCATATCCATCAATAAATCGACTAGGCTGATAAAGAGTTACATCATAATTTATCATTTTAAAAAAATGGTGAAAAAGAGCACAAGCAGTTGTTCCATCGACGTCATAGTCTCCAAAAATTGCAATTTTTTCTTTTTTATCCATGGCCTTAATAATTCGTTTTGAAGAGTCCTTGATTCCTAAAAGATTTGTTAAGTCTGGAAGTTTATGCAGATCCCAAGATAGAAACTCTTCAATATCCTCTTTGCTGAAATCTTTTGATTTAAAAAGTTTTAATATTACGGGATGTAGATTTTGATTAGGGGTATTTTGATTCATCAAACGAACTTATCATAAATTTTTATTACGACAAGGAATTATAATTGTAAAGTTTAAGAAAAATATCTAGATCTTTACCACAGTACCTGAATACCAGTGATTAAGTCTTCTTCTTTCAATTCATTACTTTTGACAAATAATTTTGAAAATTCTTTTGAATTTTTTGCATGTATTTTTGTGAAATAATTAAGTGGCATAAATGATTTTTTGCATTTACTGCATTTTTTTATTTCTGTTTCTGACTCCATTATATGTCCACATACATGACATTTGGTGATCAAGCTCTTACCCGTCGTTAGAGAATTTGTAACATCTACTTTCATTCTAAACCCCACAAAAAAAGTAAAGTTTAGGCATCCTTTGCCACTTAGTTTATAAAATCCTTCTTATAAACTTTTTCCTATGTTTGACTATTCGTACTATTTTTTAAAAAGTTTACGAAAAACTAGGAAAAAACTGCCGAAGTAAAATGGTCAGGTATTTAAAGGAGTACTTTTTCTAATGCACTTAATACATTGTTAAAATTATCAATTTTAGTTACGGGATAAGTTTTATTCATATTTAATAAATCTTTAATATCTTCTTTATCAACTTCATCTGAATTAAATAATATAATTTTATCGTTCATTGTTTCCATCGTTTTAATAAGGGAAACGGTTTCTATAATTGGCATGTCGTGCATATTACAAAAAATAAGAACAACATCAAAATCACCATGTTCACAAAGTTCTATTGCATGAAATCCGCCATTGGCTATTTCTACTGTAAAGGTTTCCATACGAAGTTTGGTAGCAAGATTTTTTTTTATTTGATCATTTTCACAAAGTAAAAGTACTCTTAAAAATTTAAGATCTTTTCTTTTGTTTTTTTTCTTAGTAGTTTTTGCCATATGAACTTATTTTTGGAGCGGAAGACCAGATTCGAACTGGCGACCTATTGCATGGCAAGCAATCGCTCTACCAACTGAGCTACTCCCGCACCGATTGTTAGTTTTAGCATCTTAAAAAGGGCCCATGACTTTGTCAATAAATTACAGACTATGCTCTGCGCGTTAGGTTTCGTAATATTCAAATAATTCATCTTTATAGTTTCTAAGAACTACTTTTTTACCCTCTCGTTTTACAAAATAATTAGGAATCATGGGTATTTTTCCGCCACCGCCTGGCGCGTCTATTACGTATTGAGGTATGGCCAAGCCTGAAGTCCAACCTCTCATTTTTTCTAGAATTTCTATGCCAGTAGTAATTGGAGTTCTAAAATGTGAGATGCCTTCGGCCATATCACACTGGAAAATATAGTAAGGCCTGACTTTCATTAATAGAAGACGATGACTTAGTTTAGTCATTATCTTAGCATTATCGTTTATACCTTTAAGCAGTACAGATTGATTTGCTACAGTTGCTCCTGCAAGAGATAGTCTAGTATTGGCCAAAAGAGATTCTCTAGTCATCTCCTTTGGGTGATTGTAGTGAGTGTTTACGTGAATAGGTTGATGTTTTTCTATGATCTCCAAGAGTTTGTCATCTCTAAGTCTGATTGGAAGCGTTACTGGATTTCTAGTTCCAAGCCTTATTACTTCAACATGTTCAATCTGTCTAAGCTCGCCTAAAATATAATCAAGTTTTTCATTATTTAAATTAAGTGGATCTCCACCTGAAACAACAATATCTCTAATTTGCTTATTATCTTTTATATATTTAAGACCGTCTTCGATTTGTTTGTTTTTAGCAATTGAAGAGGGGTCAGAAACTTTTCTTTTTCTGGTACAGTGTCTGCATAGCATAGGACAGTCGTTACTAACGTAAAACAGTACTCGGTCAGGATACCTGTGAGTGAGTCCTGGTACAGGCATATCACGATCTTCTGCTAGGGGATCTTTCATATCGGTTTCATGTATAATTAGCTCTCCTAAATTGGGAACGGATTGAAGTCGAACTGGACAGTTCGGATCATTTTTGTCCATTAAAGTCGCATAGTAAGGAGTAATAGCCATTTTAAATTTTGAAGATCCTTCATTGAAGGCCTTAATTTCATCATTAGTTAAGTTTATAATCTTTTTTAATGTATCAAGATCTGTAATTCTATTTTTTATTTGCCAATTCCAGTCATACCAATTTTCATCTGAAATATTAGAATAAAACCCTCTGTTTATTTTAGGGAATTTATCTAAAATATGTTTTGGGTAAATTTTATCTAAATCATCTATACTTTGTAATTCTCTGAAGTCCATTTCTATTACCTTTATTAATAACTTTTATTAAATAAAAATAATTATACTATTTATTTAATTTTTTTTGTATTTATTTCTAATATTTTTTGTAGAGAGAAAGATTTATTTATATTTGTTATTAGGCATTGAGCATATAATACCGTACCAGATGGCATTGGTAAAATGCCCAGAGGTTTTATGGGTCTAAACTTATTTTTAATGGATCCACCTCCATAAATAATTTCAATAGTCTTTTGATTTTCTATGGCGTCAACTAAAGCAGAAAGATGATCTGGAATATTAAAAATATTATAACTTTTAAAATCTAAGACGTTGAATTGAAATGATTGTTTAAAATGATCCTCTTGGTCTTTTTTAGTTATATTTCTCTCTTTCATTTGAATTAGACCTTGAGCAAATACACTTAGTGCTGCAATTGAGTCATCTAAGGCCCGGTGCTGACAGCCAATAGAAATACCCAACTGATCAATTAAATTACCAAGATTATGTTTATTCATATGCGAGAGTGCTTTTCTTGAAAATTGGCAAGAGCAGTATACTTGGTTGTTTGGAAAATCTAATCTATTTTTATGAATATTATATACTATAAATCCAAGGTCAAATTTTGCATTATGAGCAATTAGAGGAAGATTTTCAATAAATTTTAAAAAATTAGGGAGTACCTCTATGATTTTAGGTTTGTTTTTTACCATTTCATCTGAAATGCCATGAATGGATTTAGATCGGTCAGTAATTTCTATCTCTGGATTAATTAGTTCGGAAAAACTTTTAATTTCATTTGGGCAAACTTTAATTGCACCAATTTCAATAATCTTATCAGTTAACGGGGATAAACCTGTAGTTTCTAGATCAAGAACAATCACACCATTTTTAAATTTTTCAAGCAGTGCTTCTATTTCTTTTTGCGAAATATTAAAATCATTTGTCATATATTTACCAAATTAGTTTGCCAAATTTTAAGTTGCTCATTAGAATGATTCGCACTCAAGATAGCTTAAATAATCTATCAAGAAAAGTTTTAAGTCAGTGCAAGTAATAAAGGCATAAGAGATGGAAAAATTTGATGTTATTGTAATTGGTTCAGGCCCCGGAGGCTATATTGCCGCCATAAGATTATCTCAGCTTGGAAAGAAAGTTGCCATTATTGAAAAGCAAGAATTGGGCGGAGTTTGCTTAAATAGAGGATGCATTCCAACTAAAGCAGTTTTAAAATCAGCCCATAGTGTTCATGAGCTTAAAGCTTTTAAATCTTTGGGTATAAATATTACTGTTGATTCTTTAGATGGTGCAACTGCAGTTAAAAGAGCAAAACAAATTTCCGATCGGGTTGGCAAGGGTGTAGCTTTTTTAATGAAGAAAAACAATATTACCGTTTTTAACGGTGAAGCTAAATTCGTAAATTCGAAAACTTTAACTATTACTTCTGAAGGTGAAAAGGATACAAGCTTAGAAGCGGTCAATATTATTGTTGCAACAGGAGCACATTATAAAACATTTCCAGACCTTGTTCATGATGGAGATCGCATTATTGGAGCATGGGAGGCCATTAAAATGGAAGAGCTTCCCAAGAGTATTGGAATTATAGGAGCAGGAGCAATTGGTGTTGAGATGGCATATTTTTGGAATGCCTTTGGAGTGGATGTTCATATTTTTGAAATGCAAAATCACTTGCTTCCAATTGAAGACGAGGAATCATCTATAGAAATTGAACGTGCTTACAAAAAATATAAGATAAAATTATCTCTTGGAGTTAGTGAAGTTAAAGTCAAAAACACAGGTGAACAAGTAGAAATATCCGTTGTTAAAAATGATGTAAATGAAATTTTTAATTTTGAAAAGT
>DAOVTR010000108.1 GCA_030633015.1 Bdellovibrionales bacterium | reverse complement strand
TAGATGTGTTAAAAATCAGGCGATAATGGAGATATCAAAAAGTGTGTCATTTCCTATAACAACAACAAGTTTAAATTATTCTGGAGACTCTCCCATTTTAAATGCGAATAATGCTGCTGAATTTTATAATAAAAACATTGAAAAAAATCTTTTTTTAATAGAACAAGAGGCATTAATAAGTTCCAATTTACCATCTACAATAATTAAAATTGTTCCAACTTTAGACATAAAAATCATTAGGAAAGGTAAACATTATAACCAGATCAAGAAATATAGTGAAATACTCTCAGCCTGATTTTTATCATTTTAGCGAGGACTCCATTTTTTTAAGCAATTTTGTTGCAAAAGAACTTGATGCTTTCAATAAAAAAGAGGCATTAAATTTAATTGATCTGTGTGCAGGGTGCGGAGTTGTGGGTATAGAAGTTGTACTTAAAGCAAAGAAGGAAATTGCTTTAACATCGTGTGAATATCAAGTTGAATTTGAAAAACATCTAAAAATTAATTCTAATAAGTTTATTTCTAATAAAGAAGTAGAGATAGTTATGGCCGATATTGTCGATTTAAATACAGGTAAATATAATAATTGTTTCGATGTCGTGGTGTGCAATCCTCCTTATTATAATCTTGGAACAGGGCGATTGCCTGCAGACAAAAATAAAAGTCTTTGTCATTTTTGGCCTAATCATTTAAATGAAGAGTTGTTTCGTATTATTTCACTTTTAATTAAAAAAAGTCATTTGGTTTTTTTATTAGCAAGAAGTGATAATATGATAGAAGTTGCTTCAAAGTATGATCTTCAGGTAATAAAAAGTATTAGACATGGAAGATCAAATATTTTGTTATTCGGAACTTTGTAAGTAAATTGATATTAATTTTTCTTTAATATCACTATCTTTAATTTCAGAAAAAAGATTATTTGCATTTTTTTTGGCTGCTTGATATTTGGGTGAATATTGATGGTTGGAATATTGCTGTTGTTTTATCTCGGTTTTTGTTTTTGCTTGTAGCAAATTATATTTTTTATCAAAAAAAGAGGAGTTCACTTGATACTTTAGATCTTTAATTTGGTTTTTAAGTTCTGGAAAGATTGTGAAGATTTTATTTTTAATTGGTGTTTCAATAAAGCTAAGCGAAGAAGAGTATGCTGAGTGATTGGTTAATATAACTAGAGTTTTGTTTATCATTCTAAGTGGGATTGTGTTTTTTGCAGATCTTGGACCAACAATTTCTTCCCAGTGCTTGATTAGTGATAAAAAATTGAAACTGCTTTTGGTTTTTTTTTGTAGCTTATTGTATTCAGTTCTTTGCGAAGGATATTTCTTTTTATAAGAGTTATTTTTGGTGAAGCTATTATCAAGAACTTCTTCAAAAATATTTGATAATGATCTTAAGTTGATTTTTTTCATATATACCTAAACTTTAAACACCAATTAGTTATAACCAATTAACAAGAAAAAATAAATTTAAAATATCGAATTACAACATAAGAAAAATTGATTATAATATATTATGTATCGATTAATCCTTTTTATTTGTTTGATTTTGTTTTTTGCAAGTTGTGCAGGGTATAAAATAAGAAAAAATTCTAATCCATTTAAAAAGTACGGTATTAGTTCTGTTTCTGTTCCTGTTTTTTTAAATAATAGTGTAATTTCCAATATTAGTCTTCCGTTTACTAAAGAAATACTATTTTTATTAAATCAGTTTCAAGGATTAGATGTAAAGGTAGGTGAAGATTTAAGCGCAGACTCAATTCTTATTGGAGTAATAAAATCTCGACGGAATAGAAACTCAACTATTAAAAATAAGTCACCACAGCAATATTTAGGGCATGATGATTTGTTGAAACAATCCATTGGTAATCGTAAGGCGTATTATGTTCCAGCAACAACGGAAGTTACTCTTTACTTGGATTTAGTTTTAATAAAAGATCCAAGTCGAGAAATTATTAAAATATCACAAACAGATCTCTTAAAGCACTTACATGGGGCTCCCCGAATTGTTATTGATGAGGAGATTAAGGTTACAGGTAGCTTTTCTAGAGAGCTGGGAGGGAATCTTTCAGTTGATGCCTCTGGGGTTGTGAATTTTACTAAAAATAAGAAGTTAATTGATAAAGCAGTGGAAAACTTGGCGATTAGCGCAGCTGCTTCTTTTAGGGAGCTAGTTTTAAATGCCTTCTAAATGGAAACCTTGGGATTTGAAAAATGTTCATCCTTATTTGATTGATCGTGATAAATTTGGAGTATATTGTTGCTATTTCTTTTCAGCGTTTATTGAACAAATTTTTTTAAAATCTTTTTCTCAAGAAATTGGAGAAGATAATCTCTGTATTATTGATGGAGAAAAATTAACAATTAGCTGGATTGAAGATAATTTTATTTCACCTGGTTTTTTTTCAAAAGATGAATCATATCTCGTTTTGAATTCTGATAAAATTGAAAAAAATGTTATTGATAAGTTGCTGAAAAGTAAATTTGATTTAGAGGGGCGTTTTTTACTTTTTAGTTCTATTTTCAAATCAACTTCCCTTAAAGAACTGTCAAAAATTGATGGAGTCTATTTAGAGGTTGCAGATCCGGGCCCATGGTCTTTTTCAAAATTATTTGACTTTATGGCCAAGGAGGAAAATGTTTTTTTTCAGCTCGATGCTCAGGAGTTATTGATAAATTTAATTCCTAATACACCTGAAGATATTTCTCAGTCCTTAACTTTGATAAAATTAAATTATCCGGATAAAAATTTAATAGAAAAAAAGGATATAAAATTAATTTTTTTAAATAACAACATTGATAAATTTAAACTTGTCGGTTATTGGAATAAAAAGAATAAAATTTCTTTTTATAAGAACATTATTTCTTTGGATGTTAAAAGTAAGGAATTGGTCGATATGTTTTAATTTTTAATTTCGCACCTTGTAAAGCTTGTGGACGTTTCTAATATTGACCAGGGAAAAGTCAAATTAACAAATTATTCAAGGGAAATTAAAGTAGCTTCATCTTTTTGGAGCAAAGAAGAATTGATTGAAGAAATCAGTTTGATTTCCTATTTCCTAACTCTTGCAAAAAATAAAAATAATGAGAGTTTTTTATTTAGTCGTTTAAGAGAGGAATATCTTAAGTTACTTAATAGTTAGAGTCTTGAGATTTGCGAAGCTAATCTGGACGTTCTCCTGGCTGCTGCATTTTTCTTCATAATGCCCTTTTGAGAAAGTTTTGCCAAAACTTTTTGAATTGATGGCAATAATTTTACAGCAGTATCTTTATCTTTCTTCTTAATTGCTTCTCTAATTTGCTTTACAACAGTTCTCATTTGAGATTTGTGCATTTTCTTTTTTTCTTTTCTCAATAAAGTCTGTCTTACTCGTTTTTTCGCTGACTTATGATTTGCCACTGATTACTCCTTAAAATAACTAATCCAACAATAAACTACTAATTTTAGATTACGATTTTTATTCTAAAATTACTGACTTGGCAAGGTTATTATTTCTGCTGGCGCATTGCGTAACTATTGCGGAAAGAATAAATATTTGATAATGGTTTATAGAATAAAAATTAATTAGTTAACTATTTAAAAATAAAGGTTTTCTTGGGAATAAAATCAAGAAAATGTTTGTTGAATAAATTTTGGAGAAATTTAACATGGCCACTAAGAAAAAATTTATAAAAAAATCACCTAAGAGATCAGAAAAGCAAAAAGGCAAAAAAGTAGTTAAGAAGAAGGCTACAAAAGTAGTTAAGAAGAAAGCTAAAAAAGTAGTTAAGAAGAAGGCCCAAAAAGTAGTTAAAAAGAAAGCTAAAAAAGTAGTTAAGAAGAAAGCTAAAAAAGTAGTTAAGAAGAATGCTACAAAAGTAGTTAAGAAGAAAGCTAAAAAAGTAGTTAAGAAGAAAGCTAAAAAAGTAGTTAAGAAGAAAACTAAAAAAGTAGTTAAAAAGAAAACTAAAAAAGTAGTTAAAAAGAAAGCTAAAAAAGTAGTTAAGAAGAAGGCCATAAAAGTAGTAAAGAAAAAAGATAAAAAAATAGTAACAAAGAAGGACACATCTAAAGAAGGCAAGAAGTCTAAAACTAATGACTTATCGCCAAGTAGTAAGGAAGTTGTAGTAAAGAAGAAAGCTAAAACTAAAAAAGAGCTGTTAGCAGAAATAAAAGAGAGCTTAGCTGAAGAGGTTTTAGCTCTAACTGAAAATCATTCAGTTAAAGAAATATTAGGATCAATACAGTTAATGGATTTTTTTCAAACTGATTCAGATGAATGTTTGGAAAAAAATTGTGATAATCCAGATACAACGTTGGGATATTGCCGATTCCATTATATTAAAAACTGGTCCGATATAAAGAAAAAGCAAGCACTTCTCGGAGAAGGAAAACTTCAGGGGTTTATTGAAGATTTAGTTGCTAAATATCCTATGAAACATATTGAAATTTTAATGGGAGATTTACTTGATGAAAAATCTTTTTATTCAGCATTAAAAGAATTAGATATAGATGATACCACAACAGATTCTTTTGATGATTTACCTGATGATGTCGTTGAAGATGAGCAGGATATTGTTTATGAAACCAAGGGAGCGATTCCTAAAAGTTATGATAATAATTAATTTTTATTATCATTGTTTAAAAGTTCATCGGCCATAAGAGATAATTTTATATTTTCTCTAGAAGTTTTATAATAAAATTTAACTTTTTTAGTTTCTGCTTCAGTCCATATTGAGATATAGTCATTCCAGTCAGGATTAGAAAAATATTCATCAAAAAAAATACCAATTGAATCCATTATTTTTTCAATTATTATTTTTGCATTATCCTTTTTTTTCATATCAATTGAAATTGACATAGTCACAGGTATTGTACTGTCAGTTTCGTCGTTAATTATGAGCATGACAGCTAATAAGAGTTCATCGGCATATAATCTACCAAAAACTTCAAATATTTTATTTCCAACTTGAAGCTGAGAATCATATGTTAGTGTTAGAATTTGCTTTATATTTGAAGTTATATCAAATGATAATTCTGTACCACTTTGATCGTGTAATTTCCTTGAAAGCATATATTACCTCATTTTATAACTGGGATTTGCAAATTACACTATTATTATAAGAACTTCAAGGTGAAATGAATTGAGATCTTTTTGTGTGAACAGAAATTTAAAACTAATATTTGAAACTGAAGTTAATTGCAGTACTAGTCAATTAATTGTGAAAAATTTCACAGCAGAAAAGATTAATTTACTTGTACCAGTTGACTTTAAGACTCTTGGAGAGATAAAAGAAATAATTTTTTTAACAAAAATTGGAAATAATTGGAGAAAATATAAGACTTCAAAATTATCTTTTGAGAAAACAGATAAGCAAGATCAAATCTACTTTTTTTTTAATCAAGTAGATTTCTTATCTTTTAAAGAAAGTATTTCAATGGTTGGATATTTGTAATTGGAGAGGAATTTGTGGTTGTTCAGCAAAAAAAAATAGTATCAAAATCAGTAGCATCTAAATCTGGAGTTGCTGTTAAAAAGCAAGCCACGCAGGATTCTGGTCAAAAAAAATCTGGAATAAAAACATTTAAACCAGGCGATGTTTTATTTCATGAGAATGATATTGCTCAATCTTTATATATAATCCAATCAGGGCAAATTAGGTTGTTTTTGCCTAAAGGACGAGGTTATGTTGATATTGCGGTATTGAGGGCAGGTGAGGTTATTGGAGAAATGGCATATTTTGATGAAAACTCTAGAAAACGAAGTTGCTCAGCATCTGCAATTATAACGACTAAGGTTGTAGAAATTTCTTTTGTTGCATTTTCAAAAACCATGAGTGGTTTAAATCCATGGTTTAAAACTATTATTAATACCTTGGCAGATCGATTGCGTAAAACAAATTCAAAAGTTAAGCAGTTAGAATCAAACTCGCTTGGTTTTGGAAAAGATGGAAAAGTAGCTGATTATAAGTTTTTACATAATACTGATATTGTTAAATTTTTATCATTGTTTTATTTAACGGTAAAAACTCATGGAGAATTAAAAGGGGCAATCATGCAAATTGGTGCAGATAAATTTAAATTTT
>DAOVTR010000037.1 GCA_030633015.1 Bdellovibrionales bacterium | reverse complement strand
GAATTATTATTATTAAAATAATCAAGATCAAAAACCACATTCAAGTCTTTTACTTTTAATAGTTCATCAGAGTTTGTGATAGAAGACATTTTTTTTCCTTTCCCAATACCAATAAGATAAAATTAAAAAAAAGGCTGCATATAAAATACTTTTTAAAAACAATATACCAAATCCAAAAACTGAAAAATCATATATACATTTTCTAAACGGTGCAATAAACACAAACAAAGGATTCAGCTCTATAATCCACCTAAACACTTTGGGAACATACTCTATAGGATAAAAAATAGGTGTTAAAAAAAATAAGACACTTGTTAAAAACTGAACAACAAAGCGTGTGTCTCGATAAAAAACATTAAAAACAGACAAAAACCATGTCATTCCCCATAAACCAACTATCATCTGAAGAAGTGCCAACGGTAAAAAGAATATTCCCATAAGAGAATGCTGATAAAAAATCCAAAATGGTACTAAAATTGCAAAAAAAGCAATTAAAAAATTAAACAGATTATCAAAAAGTTGTGAAATAACAATTACTCTTGGATCAATTTTAAATGCCTTAAGAAGTTCATTTGAACTTCTTAGTAGTGGTGTACACATATCTAATGTAGTCACAATAAATATCCAAGGTAGCAAGCCACCTAATAAGAAAAGCGAATAATTATCAACTTCTACTTTTAAAAAACGCTTAAAAACAAATGACTGAACTGAATACATTATTATTGGATTTAAAACAACCCATAATATTCCAGCCAGCGTCTTTCGATATCTAGCCTTCATATTTGCCAACGTCAAATGTTTAACCTGTCTCCAATACACTTTTATCCTCTCTCTAATATCACGAAAATAAATCATATATGAAAACACATTTAATTACAATTTAACAAGATCCATATTATTGGTTGTCTGCTTTATAAGGAAATTAAAAAAAATAGTTAATACTCAGCCAATAATATATGTCGCCATCGCGTATTTTTGCTGAAGGCATAACTCGAAAGTTCCGATAAGGATTTTTATATTTATCATAAGCTAAAAATGCTTTAGAAATAAAATCAAAAATTGCAAGAGAAACCATCTCATCCATATTGTATTGTGAACTATTTACGAAATTATAAATATCATGTGCATCTTCGCCATTAGGATAATACTTGGCCTTAGCAGACATTACATACATAAAAAAATCAAGCCCAGCAACTACTGCAACGAGTGCAGTAAGTTCATTATGTCCTGGAGCTAAATAGACGGCATCAAACAAGGCCTGTGACCTTTCAAGTCCGGCCATTAAAAAATCTTTTTTATCATCATTATCTTCGATAAATTCCGTGACAATAGTTGCACCTTTTAAAAAGCCAATATCCATTATGTAATCAAGGCCATGTCTAATGGCCGAATCTTGATGACCAGTTTCATGGACAACTAATTCAAATTCCGCTGCTAATATTAAATACAAAAAATTTCTAGGGATTTTCCAGATATCAGCTCTGGTTGCAACTATTACTTTTTTATCGGCATTATTAATAACAACAGAGACTAGAGATTCTTCACTAAAATATTTATCAATATATTTATTTCTTACCACATCAAAAAAATCTAATTTATTGTGTCTTATTTCATACTTAGAAAGGAAGGTTCTATTTTTAATTTCTAATTGTTTTTTTTCAAATATTTCAAATACTTCATCTTCACTAAATACTTCGGGAGGAGTAAATACCAGACACATTAAGAAAATTAACACAAAAATATTTATAATAGTTTTCATAACTAACCCTTAGTAATACCTCCAAAGTACTCTTGGCATTTATAATAAAACAAATGGAGACACAGGGAGGTAAGATGAAAATCTTAATTCAAAGGTAACCTATCAAAAAAACATGCCCTTGTCACGCACCGCGCAAACATGCTGAAATCTTTACATCGCAAGGCGATAAACTGCTGTTATTTAGTTAAGCATTGGCATGAATATTGAATTAATAAACATATACATAAGTTTAGATTAATAAAAACAGAGTAGTTGGCCAATTTTAAATAAAAAAAATTAGTCAACTGTCTAATTTTAAAACAGTTTATTAAGTGAGGTTCAGATGGAAAACTATAAAATTGTAATTCTTCAACTCATTACCCCTACTATTTTTCTCGTTTTAGTCATATCAGTAGCATCTTCATATTAGGTTAAAATGAACAAAATCCTTTTATTGCTATTTTTTATTTTTATCCCTGCAGACAATATTATTGCTTGTGATGAAAATACGATTATATGTGACAATTATAATCTAAATCAACAAAATGGTGATCTCACCTTAAGCGAATCTCAACTAACTGATCTATTAAAAATTGTACGTTATGCCTCAAATAAATATCTCGTTGAGAAAACCAAAACTATTTTACTTGTTGATAAGGATGTTGATTTATTAAATCATATTAAATTCTGCGACCAAACAGATATTAATTTTGGAACTTTTGCAGCAGTTCAACCACATACAAAACTAAGAATGACTCCTAATTTCAACAAAGTAGCTCCGAACTCAAATAATTCATTTGTAACTCTAAAAAAATACATAAAAAAAAGAAGAAGCATAACTGTTATTGAAAATATTAATTTAGACCAAATATGCCTAGAATCTAACCAGTCATTGAAAAAATCTGCATCACTGCTTATTCATGAACTAACACATCTTATTGCTGAACCACTGCAAGATGAACAGTTCATAAACGCGACAACTACTATTGATCAATATGCAGATTACCAGATAAATAGAACAGGTGGCGAATTTGATGCCCACGTTGCAGAAATAATGGCCAATAGCAAAATTAGACAACTAGACAACAAAAAGGGTTTACACCATATCTCTGATCATGATCAATACTTAAATGAGAAAACTCAGATTGTTGATACTGCAGGTCTAAAGGGAGATATCACTCTAAAATATACTCAAAGATTTTCTGCAAATCTTATAAGCGCAAAAAATCTTAAATTAAATTATCTTGGTCATGAAAAAATATATCTAAATATACTTTTAAACAACACAAATACCAATTTGAATATTGTAAAAGACCCTACCCAAATAGCTAAATATAAATTTCAAATAAAGCAAATTGAGTTGGATCTAATTGATGTTAAGCGAGAAATTAACTCATATAAATGACAGTGTGCGCACAGCATTACTAATAAAATCTATCATCCATCTACTCCATCTGATCAAGACATCGAAATATCGCAATTACAACCTGTTAATGCGCCTGTTCGCAATTAATAAATAATGTACTATTTGACTATATTATGCCAAATTTACATTGGTAAAAAGTAAAAAAAATCAAAAATAATTTAAGAAATGGAGAATTAGACTGTGAAACTTAAGAGAATGATAATTCAAGGTTTTAAATCATTTAAAGATAGAACTACCATACATTTCGATAATGGAATAACTGGAATTGTAGGTCCAAATGGGTGTGGAAAATCCAATATTGTTGATGCTCTTTTTTGGGTGATGGGCGAACAGTCTGCAAAACATCTACGCGGTAACAGTATGAAAGATGTTATCTTCTCAGGATCATCTAAATACACACCTGCTCACTGGGCAGAAGTATCTTTAATTTTAGGCAATGACAGTGGAAAACATATTCATGTTGGCAACAAAGTAACAAATCCTGTTGAAATTCAACTAACTCGTAAACTGTATAGAAATGGAGAAACTGAATACCGAATAAACGGCATTCCTTGTCGATTAAAAGATATCCAAGAAGTATTTATGGATACAGGAGCAGGAGCAAAGTCTTATTCAATTATCGCCCAGGGTGAAATTAATCGTCTTGTTCAGGCAAAACCCATTGAACGAAGATCAATGATTGAAGAAGTTGCTGGAATTACTAAATTTAAAATGAGAAAAAAAGAATCTCTTAAAAAAATAGAGCAAACTCAAACGAATCTTCATAGGCTTAATGACCTACAAGTTGAAATTGATAAAAATCTTAAATCATTACAAAGACAAGCAGAAAAAGCAGAAAAAGCAAGAAGCCTTAAAGAAAAAATAAAAAACAGTGAACTAACAACCAACTCACATAAGGTATTTGATCTACTTCGAAATATTCGAGATGGTGAAAATATTATCACTGAAAAAAATATGGAACTAGAAAGTTGGACACTTGATAAAGATCAACTTGAATTAAGTCTTGCTGACGAAAGAATTCAAAAAGATGAAAAACTAATAAAAATTGAAGAGTTGCAACTTGAATACAATGAATTATCTAAAAACCTTGCAGCAGCAGAAGAGAGATTAAATTACTTAGAAAAAACCCAACAAGACAAAATTCAAAACAAACAAGACAAAGAAACAGAAATCAAAGAGACTTTAGAGCAACTTGAAAACAGAAAAGAAAGACTCTCTAGTTTAGATATTGAATTTATGGATCTTATAAAAATCCAAGAAGAAGATCATGATTTTTCAATGCTTGAACAATTAGTAGATACCCTGAAAGAAAAAACAGATGAACTTAATGAGAAAAAGATTAAGTTATCTGAAGATTTTATAACAGCTCAAAACAAGTTAACTGATCTTGATCAACAACTTTTTAAAAACACTTCAAAACAAAATGAAATATCTTCCAATCTTGAGGACTCGTCAAAAGAGATGGAAGCACTTGAATTGCAATACTCAGGAGTCTCAACCGATATAAGCGCAGAAAGACAAGAGGTAACTGAAAGTGAAGCTGAATTTATAAATTTAGCTAATTTGGAAGCCACTCAAAAACAAGAACTTCAATCTATTGAACTAGAACATAGTGAATTAGAACAAAACACAAGTGAAAAACATAAACAGTTAGTTACTTTTGAATCACAATATAATTCACTAAAGGAACTTGCAGATGCTCTTGAAGGAGTGAATGAAGGAGCTGCAGACTTTATAAAAGAGATAAAAAATGACAGTTTTAAAATATTAGGAAATATTATTAAATGTAGTGAAAAATATACTATTCCTGTACAAAACATTCTTAAAGACTACTTGGAAGCAGTTATCTCGACTGATCCATCATCCAAAGAGATAATCTATAACTGGATGGCCTCCAACTCTGAAAAAAACATTGATTTTATTGATGACATTAAAGCATTGCCCTACTCCAACGAAACAATCGAAAGATTAAAAATTAAATATAACTGTAACGTTACCGCAATTGAACAAATAATCGATCTACCTGAATCTTTAGCACATTTAAAAAATATTTTTTCTGGACTATTTATTATAGATGAGTTTGATATAAATAATTTTGATCTCCTAAATAGTGATATAAATTTTAATGCCATTGTTTCTCTTGATGGAAAAATTGTTATTAAAAACGAACAAAACATTAAACGGTTAAGTTCTGTTGGAAATAGCGACAATACTCAGAGCATACTTTCCAGAAACAACAAACTTGAAAAACTAAACATAGACTTACAACAAACCAAAACAGAATACACAACTTACTCAGATCGATTAAGAGAATCAAAAAACCACTTAGCCCTCCTCAAAAGCACTTATGACAAAATTCGCAGTGATTTCGCTGATGCTAAAGCCAAATTTAGCGCAAAAAAATCAGCCTTAGATGCAAAGCTTTCAGGGTTAGAAACAAGTAAAGTAAGAATTGATATTTTAAAAAACCGAACAACCCAACTCTCTCTAGAAAGATTAAACCTTTTAGAAGAACAAGAAAAACTAGTCTTAAACATTAATGATCTTAAAGAAGTTGTTAGTGACAAAAACATTGATCTTAAAACAACAACAGAAGACTATAGCTCCACTAAGGACAAATATGAGTCAAACAAATCTTCTCTCTTTGAAAAACAAGTTGAAATCAATTCACTTGAAAAAAGAATAGAATCATTAAAATCACAAATTGAAGATATAAAGACACAAATTGGACATCATGAATATAGACTTAAAACAAACCAAGAACACAAAGAGGTTTTTGAAAAAGAAATTGTTGAACTTTCGAGTGAACACGAAAAACTCAAAGTGAACAATTCAAATCAGGCCAATGAACTCTCTGAAAAAAACAGTATATTATCTGATTTTAAAGATCACTTAAATGAACTCGTTGAGGAGATGAATGACAGAGAAATTAAAGTCAAAAAACTAACTAATAATATTACTAAAAATGAAAAAGAAATTATGGAATTTAAGATTAAACTTGGTCAATATTTAACAGATGAGGCTCAAGTTGTTCGTGATACCTTTGAAAAATACCAAATTGACTTACGAGACATTCTCGGAATATATTTAGATTTCTCTGCTAATGACTTAGAACTGCTTACCGATAATTCGTCCATCTTTATTAGAGAAACAGAACAAGGATCAGAAACAATAATTTCGCTCCCATATGAATTTAATCGTAAATATGGCCAAGAATTAAAAGACATTGAAAACAAACTAAAAAAATACAAAAATGAATACTCATATCTAGGTGAAATTAACTGGCAAGCAATAGAATACTATGAAAAACAAAAGATGAGATCAACTTTCTTAAAGGAACAAGAAACAGAGTTAAAATCATCTTTACTTGATCTACAAAATGCAATCGAACACATTGATACAAAATCTAAAGAAAGATTTAAATTGGCTTTTGAAGAAGTTAATTCAAGATTTGAAAAAGTATTTCCAATTATTTTTGGTGGAGGAAAGGCAGAGCTTAAAGTTCTAGGTGATGCTAATGATCCTGAGTGTGGAATTGATATTATTGCTCAGCCCCCAGGAAAAAAGATGCATAATATAAACGCAATGTCCGGCGGAGAGAAGGCCATGACTGCAGTAAGTTTAATCTTTTCAATTTTCCTTGTTAAGCCATCTCCTTTTTGCCTACTTGATGAGGTTGATGCTCCACTAGACGACGCAAATGTAGGAAGATTTAATGAACTTTTAAGAGAGATGAGTAGTGAATCTCAGTTTATTTTAATTACCCATAACAAGAAAACAATGGAAATGAACGATACTCTTTATGGAGTTACCATGCAAGAAGCAGGCGTATCAAAAGCAGTCTCTGTACAACTAAATTAATATGAAACAGATCTATTTACTACTTATTTTAATAACTTTTAGTTTTAACACTTTCAGCAAATCATTTATTCCAAAACGTTTTAAAATAAATTTCAAGCAAACAACCACAAGTCAAATATCAGGAAAAGAAAAAAACAGTTGGGGAACACTAGATTATAAACACCCTGGATACATAAAATTTGAGTTTCATAAACCAAATAAAATTTTATTTATAAGCAACCCTCAAAAAACTTGGTACTATACTCCGTCATATGACAAAAATAAAAAAGGAAATGTAACAATATCCAAAACAAAACCTACTGGGCCAAGCAGTTTTTTTGATATTTTAAAATATGGTTTTATTAATAATAAATTTTATAAAGCAACCATATATAAAAATAAAACTGCATCTATTCTATTTGAAACCCAAACAGCAAAAAGACTTGCAATAAAAGATGCTTTTTTTACCTTTAATAATAATAAAAAAAATACTTTTGATTCAATCTCATCCATTAAGATTAATTACACTGAAAAGCCATCCGTTTTACTCACTTTCAATGAAATTAAGACCAATTTAAAATTTTCTAAAAAACATTTTATATACAAAGGAGACTAAAATGCCTACTACAGACGAAAACTTAAGCACGGCTTTTGCCGGAGAAAGCCAAGCCAATAGAAAATATCTTAACTATGCTGAAAAAGCGCAAAAAGATGGATTTCCTAATGTTGCAAATTTATTTCGTGCAACTGCTGAAGCAGAGACCATACACGCAAATGGACACTTCAGAGCATTGGGACTAATAAAAACCACACTTGAAAACCTTGAAGCGGCCATAGGAGGAGAAACATATGAATATAAGGAAATGTATCCTCCCATGTATGAACAAGCCGTAAAGGAAAACCACAAAGCTAAAACCATGTTTAAGTGGGCCCTCGATGCTGAAAGAATACATGCTCAACTTTACACAAAAGCATTAGAATCAATCAAACAGGGAAAAGATTTAGACGTCAGCGTTTATCTATGTCCTATTTGTGGATATATTGAATTTGAAAATGCACCAGAGAGCTGTCCAATATGCAAAGCTAAAAAAGATAAATTTGTTAAGTATTAATTTTAAAAATTAATAAAAATATCTTCTGGAAATGGAAAGGGATCTTTTGCAAGAAGTCTTTTATAATTAATATAATTTCTCATAACGAGTTTTATATAATTTCTGGTCTCTTTGTAAGGAATCAATTCAACAAACTTTAGATGATCACCATCAAAGCGATCCTTTTCCCATTGCCGTACGGCCTTTGAACTTGCGTTATAAGATGCAGTTGTTAAAATGAATTTTCTTTCAAAGTTTTCTTTCATTTCCATTAAAAAAGCACATCCCATATAAGTATTGGTTTTTTCATCCCACAAATCTTTATAATCAACATATGGAATTTGATATTTTTCTGACAACTGCTTTGCTCTTTCTGGAATAAGTTGCATCAGGCCATAAGCATGGGCCCAACTTTTTGCGGTTGGATTAAATGTCGATTCCTGTCTCATTATTGAAAAGACATAGCTTTTATCAACCTTAAACCGTTCAGATGCCTCTGTAATATACCCCTCAAAAGGCCTGGGATAAACAATATCAAGAAGAGTTCCAATCATCTCGTCTCTTGTATCTTCAGATAATTTGTAATATTGATATATTGGCTGATCATAACTCTTTACCTTTGAAAACATTGGAAGAGTGTTAATAATATCATCTTCATCTGATAAATTGCGTGTATAATTTAATAGATAATTTTTTCCAATTTCATACTCTTTCATGGAAACCAACCATTCAAAAATAGGAAGAGTTGGAGTCTTTAATTTACTATTTACAAGCACAGGTTCAAAGCTCTTGCCAATGGCCCTTGCAGCTAATACTCCATAATACCCAAAACTGTCCTCTTCAGATAACTCACTCCATAGCCGATCTGCTTTAGACTTTTCGTTTAAATTATCTAACGACTGTGCCTGCCAATATATTAACTTACGTTTTAAATCTTTATTGCTTGTATCATCAATATATTCTTCAAACACAAGAGCTGAGTTAGAATAATCTTTTTTAAGAAAATAAATCCAACCGACCCCCCAATATACCTGCTCTTTAATCTCCCTATTGGTTATATTAAATTCTTTAGCTTTTAAAAAATAATCTAATGCTTGATCATTTTTTTTGGCTTCCATTTTAATGCCCGCTAATATTCTATATGCCAAGGCCTTTTGATTTTCATCTTCTGTAGGATCATTTAAAAGGAACAGCAATATTTTTTGTGCTTCAACTGCTTTATTTTCAGTCCAAACGGCCCTTGCTAAGTTTATTTGATTTTTATACCAAGCTTTTTGATACTCAATATTGTTTGGACTATTTTCAAGAAGATTGAAAATAAAATCACTCATCTCTTTAGTTTTAATTCTAAACTCTTTCAGTTTTCTTTCAATTTTATAACTGAGTTT
>DAOVTR010000115.1 GCA_030633015.1 Bdellovibrionales bacterium | reverse complement strand
TTTCTGGAGGATCTGATTCTCTCTGTGCAGCGACTTTGCTTGCTTCAAGATTTAAAACTATTCACCTGCTAACTTTTTTTGATATTGCAACCGGCAAATCTCCATACCCCAAAAAAAACATTCAAAAACTAAAAGATTTTTTTCCTGACACAGTATGGATCAATCATCGAATTTCAACAGACAAACTTATTAAACAGATCTCTTTTAATAAATATATTTCTTATTTAAAAAAATTTGGATTTTATAATCTATCAACACCTGGCTTTTCATCTCTCAGTTGGCATCTTACAACCTTAATTTATTGTATTCATAATAATATCACGAATGTTGCAGACGGCGTTACAAAAGAGCTAATTCACTTCCCAGGACACATGAAAACTATAATAGATCTTTATACCTTTATGTATAAGAAATTTAATATTAATTATGAAAATAGTGTTAGGTCATGGGATACACCACAAGACCAGCAATTTATAGATCGCTTAATTGTAGATCAACATGGATTTACTTTTCCTTGGGAAAATAATGGAACCTTAAAAACGACCGGACAACATTTATATAAAATTGGTTTTATGGAACATCCCAATATTAAGGGTTCAAAAAAAGATCAACAAATGCAAGCACAATGCTATCCATTTGTTTTGTACAATATTTTATTTTTTTGGATTTGGATGAACACAACTACATATGATCAAATCACAACAAAAATGCATTTACTGCTCAGTTCTAAAATGAAAGACTTTTTACCAATGATTGAACATTTTAATAGTAAAAAGAACTACCAAGAATTAAAAACTATTATAGATTACGAAAACGTTGCTTTCTCAAAAGAATTTTAAATGAATAAATCTGTTCATATTTTATTTTCAATTATTATCTCATGTTTAACTCTTTTTATAATAGAAACAATATCAAATCATTGGGTTAAAAAAAATGGAACTCCACTACATAAATCATTGGCACTACTCGAAATATCAAAAGAGCAAGGGTGGAAACAAAAACATAATCTTCAAAATGTACCTTTTTATAATTCTCTAGTTTGTACAAACAAATTCGGTCTCCGTATTTCTTGTAAGCAAAAGAAGAAAACAATAAATTCTAGGACAAAAAGAGTATTACTAATTGGGCCCTCGTCATCTTTTGGCTGGGGTGTTGATTACGAAGATACTTATGGCCATTATTTAGAATCTAATCTTAATAAAAATTCAAATGACCAATGGATAGTATATAATGCATCACAAATTGGACATACATCATGGCAAGGCCTAATAAGTTACCAACATTTAATTAAACAAGGATACTATTTTGACTGGATAATTGTTGCCTTTGGCCTTAATGAGCTAGATCGTCATCGTTTTTTTTTCGAATCAGCTGATAGTGATTTAATTGCACTACCACGAATTAGAAATTTAAACTTTTTTTCAATTAAACACTTTTTTTCAAAGTTTACAACTTCTCACGTACTTCCATATTTTCTGGGGCAACTATTACCAAAAATGCAGACAAGTCTTCCTTCAACCATAAGGATGTCCAACAAACAATTTAAAAACAAAATAAACGATTTTTATAAAATCTCTAATTCTCATAAATCTAACATTGCTTTTTTAACAACGGCATCAATATATCCATTTTTAGGACAACACTCCTCAACACATAATAATATAATAAATCAAAGCATCTCATTAGTTTCAAATAAACATTACAAAAAAAACATATTAATATTAAATACAATTCCAGAATCTGACCCACTTAAAAATGAATCCCATTATTTGCTAAGTCACATTTATTATAAACTTGGAAATAAAACAAAATCTAAAAATGAATATCTTAAGTCCTTAAAATCTGAACAGTACAGACTTTCTGCAGGAATAGAAAAATCCAACTTTCTTCTTAAAAAAATTAATAATAAATACAAAATAATTGATATTGCTAAAAACATTTCTTATAAAAAACAATATTTCATCGATAAAGTCCACTTTTCGAAAGCAGGAAACTTATATATAGGATCAAAAATTTCAGATTTTATTCTTTCAAATCATGTTTTATCAAACTAAGATATAGTTATGGAAAATAAAATAGATTCAATTAATAAACAAAAAGCTCCACGAACTATCAAAGGGTTCATATCTATTGTTTTTAAAGAAATTATTAGACAAAAAAAATGGTATCTTCTTCCTGTTTGGATAATTTTTGCGGCACTTGCCCTTGCTTTATTTCTTGGAGGTAGCTCCTATTTACTCCCTGCAATCTATATCTCATTTTAATTTAATATTTGCATAACAATTTATCGTAGTATCTGGAGGTGTTTTAATCCATTCTGATTTTTTACAAAATCCTAACTTCTCATAAAACCCTAATGATTCAAATCGAGGATAACTCCACACAGTTGTAAAACCTTCATTCTGTGCCTGAACAAAAAGATCATTCATTAACATTCTAGCAATACCTTTATTTTGATACTCTTGAAAAACAAATAATCCGCGACTTCGATATGTCTGATTGCATCCATGTCCACTATTTACCCCAACAATAACTCCATCAATATATGCCCCAAAAAAAGATGGAATATATTTGTTATATATATCCAGATCAAATCCACCCAAATATAACATACTGCTCATTTTATTTATTTTACTAACTCGATCTGGCCAAAGATGTTTCATCCATATTTTATTAGTTATTTTCCAATCAATTTTTTCTATTAAAATATTCATTTTAGTACCGTATTTTCTTTTTAATAATCCACTTAGTAATGTCACACATTTTTTCAACATCATCTTTATTATGGGCCAAAGATAAGTATCCCTTCTTAAATGATTTCAATACTCCAAAATTTAATAATTCAATATGGAAGCGATAAGAAATTAATTTATCTTCTTCATTACTGTTTAAATTGTTTTTATAAAAAACAGGATGAAAAAGAGGACCGTCTCCAATAACACTTGTACTTTGAAGGCCATTATCAAAGAAGACTCGGGTAAGCTCCTCTCTCATCGTTTGTCCTATGTTTTGCAGATAATCAATACCTTTCCCCTCAAACAAAATGTTAAGCATACTCAATGACAACTCTGCACCTAAATGAAAACCATTAAAAGTACCTCCATGATATGAGTACCCTTTATCTTTAAAATCTGTCCCCATATGTTTTAAAAACTTCCGTTTACCAAGCAGCGCTCCCATTGGTATACCTCCTCCCAGAGATTTTCCAATTAAGGTCATATCAGGCATTACGCCGTAATATTTTTGTGCTGATCCAGATGGAAACCGAAGCCCCGTTACCACCTCATCAAAAATCAAAGCTGATCCAGATCTTTTACATTCTCGTTTAATTGTTTCTAAAAAACCTTTACAAGGAGCAGTCATTCTCTGAAATGGTTCACAAATTACCGCTGCAATTTTACGTCCATTTTTTTGCATAAACTTTTTAAATACTTCAATATTGTTAAAAGGTAGAATATAAATAGTTTTTCCAATGTTTTTCAATAATCCATCTGACTCAGCAATACCTTTAAACTTTGAATTAAAACCTGACTCTATAGACCAAACGGCCTCATCTGAATGACCATGATAAGAACCTTTAAATTTAATAATATACTCTCGCCCAGTTTCAACTCGTGCTAGCCTTACAGCATGAAAAAAAGATTCTGTACCTGACGATGTAAATTTCATCATTTCACTACTTGGGAAAATATTTATTAATTTCTCAGATAATTTAATTGCACTTTCATTTATAATATAATGTTGAGAACCTTTTTTTATTTCTTGATTAATTTTACGATTTATAATTGGTGATGCGTGTCCGAGCAATATTGCCCCGCTGCCCATGGAAAAATCTAAAAACTCACGGCCGTCAATATCATATAAATATGCCCCATTACCATTTTTCACAATGAACTCATGTCCCTTTGGCAAGGCCGTAACATTACTTGTGCCTGATGGAAAAATACCATTTGATTTTTTAATTAAATTTAAATGACGCAAAGATTTTTTTTTAATTTTTTTCATTATTTTTTTCTTTAAAGGTGTAACTATATAGATTATCAACTTCATCAAAATGAATGGTAGTTTCAACTTCTTGTCCTACATAAATCCTCTTTTCTGAAATTTTAATTAAACCAGGTATCCTGATCCCATTACTGAAATCAATATAACCAGTAATATATGGGGTATTTATTGCTCCTGGTGCAAGTTTTGCCTTTCTAACTACTGTATAAGCGTAAACCTTGCCACTTTTGGGAAAATCTATTGCCTTTATATTATCTGATAAACATTCAGCGCAACTAGTCCTTTGAGGAAATTTTATAATTCCACATTTGCGACAGTATCCGCCTATAAAGCACCCCTGTTTAAGATTAAGCCAAGACTGAGCAACTTCCTCTTTTATAAAATTCATTTTTCTATTTTCCATATTTATTAAACTTTAAATATTATTTTATCATCTACAAGTTTTTCAATTTGTTTCTCTGTATACCCAAGCATCGATATAAGAACTTCACAAGAATGCTCTCCCAACTTTGGTGAATCTTTTTCCATTTTGTCGACTTCTACGACACCTTCCATTGGTGATTTTATAAAATCAAATCCATTTTCTGTTTTTGCAAAAAAAAGATTATTATTTTTTTTTCTTTTTTTAACTGCCTCCTTAATCTTTTGAACTATAGCGTAAGGTACATCATGATTTTTAAATTTCTCTTGCCAAAAACTGGCATCTTTAGATTCAATTGTTGCTTCAATAATTGAATTTAATGTTCCACGATTCTTAACTCTTAGATCATTAGTACAAAACAGAGGATCTGTAATTAAGCTAGGTCGATCCAGCGCATGACATAAATTTGAAAAAAACTTTTTTGTTGTTGCATGTATTGCAATTAATTCATTCCCAGTTTGAAATAATCCACTTGGCACACGAAATTGATGTTCTGAACCATATCTCTGTTCAATTGAATTCTCATTAATTATTGCGCACATTTTATAAGTCATCAGAGATAATTGAGAGTCGAACATATTAACCTCTCGACGGCCTCCCTGCTTTTGAATAATTGAAGATAAAATAGATATAACAGCATATAAAGATGCTCCAAAATCTGAAATAGGAAGGCCAATTTTAACAGGTAAAGACTCATTTGTACCATTATTAAAAAGTGCTCCTGTTTCAGCTTGAATAAGCAAGTCATAAGCTGACCTATTTTTTTCAATTGAATCTCTACCATACCCAGAAATAGACTGATAAATAATTTTATTATTAATCTCCTTAACTTTATCATATCCCAAGGAGAGACTGTCCATTTTACCAGACCTAAAATTTTCAAGTATAACATCTGACTTTTTAATTAATTCATAAACAATGTTTTTTCCTTCCACTGTTTTTAAATTAACTGAAACGCTTTTTTTTGATCTATTTAATGATTTAAAATATATACTCTCATTTTCTTTAAACGGCGGACTTTTCCTGCTTGCATCTCCACTTTCTGGTTCAATTTTTATAATTTCAGCACCGAGATCCGCAAGTATCAAAGAACAAAATGGCCCTGACATTACCTGAGTAAAATCCAACACTCGAACTCCACTCAATGGTTTATTTATATTTTCTGTCATTTTTACCTTTTAAATATCAACACACTACAAGCTCCAGTATCACCTCGATAGGAACCCCCTGAACAATGAGCTAAAGCTGTTTTTACATTATTAATCTGTCTATTTCCACTTCTACCCAATAATTGATTAAAAACTTCTACGATCTGTGCAATTCCTGTCGCTCCTGTTGGATGCCCTTTGGCCAACAATCCTCCACTTGGATTAACTGGTAATTTACCTGAAATATCCCAATAACCTTCCTTCAATTTATGCAAATATTCCCCCCGTTCACATAATCCTAAACTTTCACAACGCAAAACTTCTGCAATTGTAAAACAATCATGTA
>DAOVTR010000006.1 GCA_030633015.1 Bdellovibrionales bacterium | reverse complement strand
CGTTATAACCAACTTAACTACGCCCCCACTTTTTTTACATTTTTGAATATATGGAGCTTTAAGATTATCGTCAAGAAAAATGTTTTAAATCTAGCTAGTTAAAAATATTTTGGTAGCAATAATCAGGAGCAGTGCGCCATACAACTTTTTTGATGTATTTGGTTTTACCCTAGTTGTGAGTTTAACACCTATAGGAGCGGACACTAATGCTCCTAAAAATAAAATAGCAATTATGGCAACATTAATTTGTCCTATTTGAAATTGATTTAATATATCAATATCAAAATTTGATTGGGTTGGCTTAACTAAATATGAGATGAGTCCTGCAAATGTCCCTAGTCCCATTGCAATGTTAGAATAAACCGGTACCCATCCAAATGGCATATATAAAACAGTTAAAAAAAGAGGAACTAAAATTGCGCCTCCCCCTAGACCTGTCATGCCGGATATAACCCCACTTATAAAAGCAGTAATAGATGATTTTATAAATAAATTATTCATATTGTCAGGTTGCCACTCCTTTACAATTTCGTTTGAGGTTTTTGAGAAGTAAGTTCTGAGGGCAACAAAAATTAAAATTATACCAAACAAATATTTGAGAGTGATAGGTTTTAAAAAATCTGTTAAATAACTTCCAGTTATTACTCCAAGAATAATAAATATACCAATTGGTATTAAAATTGAAACGATTGGTCGCTTTCCTGCTCTTAAAAAATTTATAGTATTTAAAACGGAATTTATAAAGATCAATCCAAGGGAAGATCCAATTGCAATTTGTGGATTTATGTTTGGAAAGATTGTATATAATGCAGGTACAGCAAGAACACCTCCTCCAATACCAAAAAACGAAGATAAAATTCCTACTCCGAATCCAACAATTGTTAGATAGATTATTAACATTTAGCTCATTCCTTTATGATCTGGTATAATAGTAGTATCGATTATTTTTTAATATGGGAAGAAATAATATGGAATTTTTAGAATCATTTTGGAAATATTTATCTCTTACTTCACCATATCTTTTGGGTGGTTTTTTACTGGCAGGAATTTTAAAAGTATTAATTCCGATTGCGTTTATAAAAAAGCATTTAGGAAAAAGAGGTTTGATCTCTGTAATAAAAGCTTCATTGTTAGGGATTCCTCTTCCTCTTTGTTCATGCTCTGTTATTCCGACAGCAGTGACCATCAAAAAATCAGGAGCAAATAATGCAGCAACTTCTGCATTTTTAATTTCTACGCCAGAGTCAGGAGTAGATTCTATTGCCATTACTTATTCTCTTATGGATCTTCCAATGACACTTATTAGGCCGATGGCAGCTTTTATATCTGCTCTTGTCGCCGGAGTGATGCAAATATTTTTTAATAGCAATGAAATAAAAATTAATGAACAAGACGATGAACAAAATTGCACGCCGTCAGATGAAGTCCATGAAAAAAAGCAAACCTTAAAAGATAAATTCATTACTAGTATTAAATACGCCTATGGAGAGTTAATGGATGACATGGCACTATGGCTCTTTTTTGGTATTGTCTTGGGGTCGTTAATTGATTTTTTTGTTCCAGCTGATTTCTTTATAAATATGAATGGAATATGGGGAAAATTTATTGTCCTTGCAGTAGGAATTCCGTTCTATATTTGTGCATCTTCAAGTACTCCAATTGCGGCATCAATGATTGTTAAGGGAATGTCACCTGGTACAGCGGTTATTTTTTTGCTTGTAGGACCTGCTACTAATATTTCAAATCTATTAGTAATTCAAAAATATATTGGAAAAAAGGGAGTACTGCTTAATGTAATATCAGTAGCAATTGTAGCTTTTATTATTTCGTTTGCGGTAGACTATTTTTATAAGTTTTTTAATTTATCATATGATTTTAAGGTTAATGGTGCTCATCATGGAAGCGGTGAATATTCATGGATCATTGATCTATTATCTGTTATTTTTTTACTCCTTCTTATAAAAGGAATATACAAGTCAAATATTAAAAAATTATTTACCAAAACAAAACCAGAACATTGTTGCAGTAAGGATTAAAAAGATCATGAAAAAGATTTTTATTACAGGGGCCACAACAGGCATTGGGTACGAACTTGCAATCTTATATAGCAATAGTAACTACCTTGTGGGAATTTGTGGTCGAGATTTAAGTAAACTACCTAAAGATTTTAAGAGTTTATACCCAGAGATAAAAGCCTATCAAGTTGATGTAACTGATGGAGACAAATTATTGCAAGTAGTGAAGGAATTTAGTGATGGAGAGTTAGATATAATGATTGCTAATGCAGGAGTTGCTGTTGGGCAGAAGACAAGAATTCCTGATTTTAACAGATCTAGAAGTATGATAAATATAAATGTAATAGGTGTTTTAAACTCTTTTGATGCGGCCCTTTCAATTATGGGACCGAAAAAAAATGGTCATCTTGTTGCTATAAGCTCAGTTGCAGGAATGATTGGAGTTCCTAAGGCCGCAGCTTATTCAGCCTCTAAGGCAGCAGTAACGAAGATATGTGAATCTTTTAGTATTGATCTTATTTCCGACGGAATTCATGTTACAAATATTGCTCCAGGATTTGTTGATACCCCTTTAACCAAACAAAATAATCACAAAATGCCTTTTTTGCTGAATGCAAAGCAAGCATCCTTAAAAATTAAAAATGCTATTGATAAAAAGAAAATATTATTTATTTTTCCATGGCAGATGAAATTTATTATTTACCTACTTGATAGAATGCCAAGATGGATTTATCGTTTACTCATGAAAAATATTAATTGGGGAGAATAGATTTGAAGGTTATAATAATGATTTTTGTTTTATCTTTTTTTATATCTTGCACTGAAAAAAAAACAGTGATTACAAATAGCTTGAGTGAAAAAAGTAGCGATTGCGATGATGTTGATTCTAAGTTTGATCCCAATAAGCCCTTTAAATTGCAAAATGGAGATAGAGGTTGCAAAAAAAAATAAAAAAAATTCTTTTTGTATGCATGGGTAATATCTGTCGCTCACCAGCAGCTGAAGGAGTTATGAAATCACTGATAAAAAATGAGGGACTAGAGGAGAGGATTGTCGTTGATTCTGCTGGAACGATTGGTAACCACGCAGGTGATTTGGCCGATGCGAGAATGAGGCAACACTCTAAACTTAGAGGAATAGAGCTTCTAAGTCGATCGAGGGCCTTTATCGATAGTAGTGATTTTAATGAGTTTGATTATATTGTAGTTATGGACGACCATAACTATGAAGATATTATGGGTAGAGATGGGGCCTTAAAATACAAGAAAAAAATTCATATGATGACAGATTTTTGCACAAAATTTGATGATAGCTTTGTTCCAGATCCGTATTATGGTGGAGATCAGGGGTTTGAGCATGTGCTTAATCTGGTTGAAGATGGATGTTATGGACTACTTGAGCAATTAAAAAAAGAACTTTAATGGTTAAAAATTATATTACTCCTCAAGGTTTTAAAGTTTTAGCAGATGAGTTAGAAAATCTACAGAAAGTCGAAAGACCTAAAACAAATAAGGTAGTAGCTTGGGCCGCTTCAAATGGGGATCGAAGTGAGAATGCAGATTATTTGTATGGTAAAAAACGTTTAAGAGAAATCGATCGTAGAGTTAGATTTCTTTTAAAAAGACTTGATAAAATAGAAATAATTAATCCTCAAAATATATCATCTACTAAAATAGTTTTTGGAGCAACGGTAACAGTTTCAAACGAAGAAGATGTTAAAAAAAAATATATAATTGTTGGAGAAGATGAAATAAATATTAATTTAGGGATGATTAGTTGGAAATCACCTATTGGCAGTGCTCTCCTAGGAAAATGTATTGGAGAGATAATTAATGTTAAATCACCCAACGGACAGATGGAATATGAAATTCTAGAAATTAAATATCAGGAGATTTTATGAATGTAATGTGTTCAGTATCAATTGGGGAATTATTGGATAAGATCTCAATTTTAAAAATAAAAAAAAAGAATATTACAGATGAGCTGAAAGTTAAAAATATTCAAAAGGAGCTAGATGCCCTTTTAAGTGTAGTTGATCAGTATCAGCTGGATGAAACAGATCATTTCATTGAAGAGCTAATAGATATTAATGGCCAGCTTTGGAAAATTGAAGACGATATTAGGGAAAAAGAGCGGTTGAAAATTTTTGATACTAGTTTTATAGAAATCGCAAGATCAGTTTATTTTTGCAATGATAAGAGATTTTTAATTAAAAATAGAATCAATGAGCATTTTGGATCACATATTGTTGAGGTTAAATCCTACAATCCATATTAATAATACTATATTTTTGAAGGAAATTATTATAGCTTATTAGCAAATGGTTTGTACTTAAATTACAAAGGATAATTTATGCAAGTTTCTAAAAATGCAGTTGTAACAATGAACTATACTTTAAAAAATGATAGTGGAGATATAATTGATTCCTCAGATGGCGCAGAACCACTAACTTATATTCAGGGATTAGGACATATAATTTTGGGTCTTGAAAAAGAGATGGAAGGAAAGTCTAAGGGAGATAAGTTTGACGTTGTAGTTGCTCCTGAAGAAGGATACGGCGTCTATAGAGACGAGCTACTTGAAACTGTACCTAAGGCACAATTTCAAGATGCTGGTAAGCTTGAAATTGGAATGCAATTTCAGGTAGAAACTGAGGGAGGCCCAGTTGTTGTTTCCATAAAGTCTATTGATGGTGATAATGTCGTAGTTGATGGAAATCACCCTCTTTCAGGTGTAACTTTGCATTTTAATATTGAAATCATTGAAATTAGAGAGGCATCAGAAGAAGAGTTGTCCCACGGACATGTTCACAGCAAAGGTGAACAACATCACTAATTCTTTTTTGGTTTTATAAATAATTTTCTTTTAAAGCAAAAATATTACACGCTGAGCTAAAACCTTTTGATTTTATACATAATAACCTATAGTTATATAATTTCTGATTTCAAATATTTTTTTAATAAAGGACCATAAATGCAAGTGGACGATAGAAAACTTTCAGTAGATTTAAAATACAAGCTCTATGAATCATCAGTTCAATGTCATGAGAGTGATATTGATTTTATAAATGATCAATTTGAAATTGAATTTAATAAAAGACCATTTAGTTTAAGAGAGGATTTCGGTGGAACCGCAGCAATGGCCTGTGATTGGGTTAAGCAGGGGCCAAGTTACAATGCATGGGCCGTGGATTTAGATCCCGAACCAATTAAATATGGTCTTGAAAATCATTATATAAAATTAAATGCGCAAGAAAAAGCTCGTATGGAATATGTTGAGGGAAATGTTTTAGATGATTTTAGTTTTAGGTCCGATATAATTGTAGCATTTAATTTTTCATATTTTATTTTTAAAAAACGTGCTCAGCTTTTAGATTATTTTAAAAAAGTAAAGCAAGGGTTAAAGGATGAAGGGGCATTTTTCATTGATCTTTTTGGTGGAACTCAAGCCTATGAACCTCTTGAAGAAGAGACCGAGCATGATAATCACTCATATTTTTGGGATTTAGATAAGTTTAATCCGTTGACAGGAGAGTGCCTGTATAAGATTCATTTTAAACTTAAAGAAAATAATAAAAAGTATAGAGATGTTTTTACTTATGATTGGAGAATGTGGAATCCAAATGAATTAAAAGAAATTTTAGAAGAAGCAGGTTTTAGTCGAGTAAAACTATTTTGGGAAGGCGAAGATGATGATGGAGACGGTGATGGTAACTTTGAAGAAGCAACCCTCGCCGTTGAAAATTGTGACTCATGGGTTATTTATATAATGGCCGTGTCTTAAATTATTGCATTGTTTTGTTAACAATATCCTCTTGTAGTTCTTGCTCCATTTCTATTGCAAAACCTACTTCTTGTTCAGATCCTGTTTCTTTAGTTCTAACAATTTTTGCATTTCCAGTTTGTAGCTTAGTGCCTAAACCATTTAAAACAACGTAAGTAATTGTTTCTCCAATTTGTGGTATATATTTTGATTTAATAAAAGCGCCCTTTTTACTAACATCACTAATATCTACAGAGTAAGCGCATCTAGTTAGACTTGTGTAAATTTTAAATCTTAGTTTTGAATCGTATCTTTCATGTTGTCTCTTATCTAAAGTCATAAAATTCTCCTTATTGTCTTTTTCTATTATCACTCATCTCATATCCTTATTTGGCGAGTTTTAAAATTCTAACATTAATTAAGGTTAGCTGAACATTAGGAAATGCTTAAATATTAAAAGAATTGTTTAAAATTGAAACCTGTCTTCAACTTTTCAAGACTTAGGAGTGCGTTGCATGATGCGCTGTCAATAACCAGGATTTCATCCATGTTTTCCCAGTTCTTATTATTTATAAGCAAAATTAAATTTTTAAGGTAATCTTGAAGATTATTTGTCTGTATTGTTAGGTGTCCTAAGAAAAAAGAATCATTAAAATTATTTGAAATAAAAAAATTAATACCGTCATTTTTTTCTTTATTTTTTGATGTTTTTAAATATTGAGTAATAAGTCCATTAAAAAAATAATTTAGATCATTGTATAAATTAAGTTTATGGCTTAGCTTTTCTTTTGTGATCCAGATTATACCGGCAGTATTTGTTTTAATGTGATCTTGCAAGTTTATACTTTTAGACATTATAAATCCTTTGAGATTTTATCTAAAATTGCATTAATTAATGAAAATGAATCTTTGGTGCCAAACTTTTTTCCCAGTTCGACTGCTTCATTTATTACGACTTTTCTAGGTATATCTTTAAATTCAAGAAATTGTAAGATACTTAGTTTTAATATTGTATAATCAATTTTAGGAAGCAAGCTCAGGTCATTTTTTTTAATTAGGGGTATTATTAGCTGGTTGAGATTGTCTTCGTTATTAATTACACCAGCGATAAGGTTTGTAGCAAATGTTTTTTCAAGATTATTATTGTCTTCTTGTGTTTCAAAAAAATCATTAACTGATGATTCTAGTAATTTTTCATCATTTTTAAATTTCTCAATTTGCTCATTGAAATTCAATAAATTTAGGTGATATAAAAATTGGAATGCAAATTCCCTGGATTTTGTTCTATTTAGTTTTTTAGACATGTGATGATCTTCCTTTATTCTTATTAGATTTAAAGGGGGCAAGGTTCTTTTGAAGGTTAACAATGAAATCATCAATGTTATCAAAATTCCAGTAAAAAGAGGCAAATCGAACATAAGCAACAGGATCAAGTTTATAAATATTTTCCATTATCATTTGTCCTATAATATTGGCATCAATCTCTTTTTTATGGATTTCAAGTATATTTTTTTCTGTTTCAGAGATAAGGTTATCTATTTGCTCCATTGAAATTGGGCGTTTCTGGCATGCTTTTTTTATCCCTTTTATTATTTTCTCGCTTTGATAATTTTCTCTCCGACCATCACTTTTTACTATTACTGGCATTTGAATTTCTATTTTCTCATATGTCGTAAATCTTTGATTACAAGTTTCGCATTTTCTTCTTCTCCTAATTGTAGTTCCTTCAGGAAGAAGCCTTGAATCAATAACTTTAGTGTCTGGAGCATTACAAATCGTGCATCTCATAAATTTAACCTCTATGAGTATTTACGTTTTATGAGATTTTTTGGCAAGAAATAATTAGTTTTAAGTCAATTGTTTGACAATGTTGGTGATATATTTATTGAGGTAATTCATTTGTTGACGCTGAATTTTTCCTTTGATAATTTTATTTATCAAAGGATTTGTTTATGATGATAGTTGCACACTTAGTGGTTGTACTTTTTCTTGTTGTTATGGTTGTTCAGGATTTTCTTTTTTAATTTCCATAAACAGGAAATTTCTTACATAATTCCAAGACTTCTTGGCGAATATTATTGAGTATTGTTTCATTATCAGTGTTTGTAAGTGCTTTATAGATCCAATCTCCAACTATATTCATATGTTCTTGTTTTAATCCTCGTGTGGTCATGGCCGGAGTACCTAGTCTGATACCCGAGGTGACAAAAGGTGATCTTTGGTCGTTGGGAATCATATTTTTATTACAAGTTATTCCTACTTTTTCGAGTATTCTTTCAGCTTTTTTGCCGGAAAGGTTAACGGAATCTGTTTTTACTAGTACAAGATGATTATCTGTTCCTCCTGAAACAATTTCTACTCCATGATCTTGAAGTCTTTTTGCAAGAGCTTTAGCATTTTCAATTACTTGCTTTTGATAATCTACATATTGTGGTTCAAGGGCCTCCTTGAAAGCAACGGCCTTCGCTGCAATAATATGCTCTAATGGGCCTCCTTGAATTCCAGGAAAGATTGTAAAATTAACTTTTTTTGCTAACTCTTCGTCTTCAGTTAGAATCAGACCACCTCGTGGCCCCCTTAGTGTTTTATGGGTTGTTGAAGTTACAAAATGGGCATGACCTACTGGACTTGGATGGAGGTTTGCCGCAACAAGACCTGCGATGTGTGCCATATCCACAAGTAGGTAGGCTCCAACACTATCTGCAATTTCCCTAAATTTTTGAAAATCAATTGTTCTTGGATAGGCGGATGCACCGGCTACAATTATTTTTGGTTTTTCTTTTTTTGCAATATCTAATACTTGATTATAATCAATTGTTTCGGTTTCAAGATCAAGTCCATAGGATACAACATTAAATAGTTTCCCACTAAAGTTTACGGGAGATCCATGAGTAAGATGACCTCCCTCTGAAAGATTCATTCCTAGAAAAGTATCTCCTGGATCAAGAATAGAAAGATAGCATCCCATATTTGCTTGAGAACCTGAGTGGGGTTGAACGTTTGCATAACTTGCTTTAAAAAGTTTTTTTGCTCTATCGATTGCAATTTGCTCTGTTATATCAACATTTTCACATCCTCCATAATATCTTTTTCCAGGATAACCTTCAGCATATTTATTGGTTAGAACACTTCCTTGAGCTTGCATTACGGCCTTAGATGTATAGTTTTCTGAGGCAATAAGTTCAAGTCCATATTCTTGTCTTTCATACTCTTTTCTTATTAGAGCTTCTATTTCGCTGTCCATTTCTTTTAAAGATACTGATTTAGGATGGAACATACTGTCTCCTTTATTCGTTATATTTTTTAAATAATATTGATGAGTTGGTACCACCAAAGCCAAATGAATTGTTAATTGCATATTCTATTGGGGATTTAAGTGATTGGTTTGCAGTGTAGTTTAAATCGCATTGTGGATCTTGATTTTTTAAATTAATAGTTGGTGGAATAATTTCATGTTTTAGCGCTAGAATTGTGATGATAGATTCAATTCCACCAGCTGCACCGAGGAGATGGCCAGTCATTGATTTTGTTGAGCTGATATTTAATTTTTCTGCATGTGAACCGAATGCTTTTCTTACAGCTATTGTTTCAGCAATATCTCCGAGTGGAGTAGAGGTTCCATGAGCATTAATATATCCTACCTGTTCTGGAGAAATATTTGCATTTTCCATTGTAAGTTTCATGCATCTAACAGCTCCTTCTCCTTCTGGATGAGGGGCCGTGATGTGATTGGCATCAGCAGTTGCGCTATAGCCTACAATTTCAGCATAAATTTTTGCACCCCTTGCTTTTGCTTTTTCAAAATCTTCTAGAACTAAAATTCCAGATCCTTCACCCATTACAAAACCATCCCGGTCAATATCAAATGGTCTTGAAGCAAGTGTTGGGTTTTCATTGTTTTTAGATATTGCTTTCATGGAAGAAAACCCTGAAAGGGCAAGACTACTAATGACACTTTCTGCTCCACCAGTAACAATTACGTCATGCCTTCCTAGTCTAATTTCATCAGCTGCAGCACCAATAGCGTGGCCTCCAGATGCACAGGCACTAGCTAAAGAGTAGTTAACTCCTTTAAGGCCAAATTTTATTGATATTAATCCTGAAGTCATATTGGGAATGATTGATGGAATAAAAAAAGGTCCGACTCTTTTTGCTCCTTTTTTTAAAAAAGTTTCATAATTTTTTTCAATAAAAGGAAAACCTCCCATTCCAACACCAATGATTGTTCCCATTTTTTCAGGGGAGTAAGGTGATTGTTTTAAGAGATTTGCATCATTCAATGCTTCACTTGCTCCATGTACTGCAAAATGAAGAAATTTATCTAATCTTGATGCTTCTTTAAAATCCATTAAATTTTCAGAGATGATAAAATCTTTTACTTCTCCGGCAATTTTAATCGGAAGATTTTCTACGTTGCTATTTTCAATTAGAGAAATACCTGATTTTCCTTCAAGTAAACCGTTCCAAATATCAGAAATATTATGTCCTAGTCCACAAACTCCGCCAATTCCTGTTACTGCAACTCTTTTAAGTAATGAATTAGACATAACTATCATCTCCATTTAACAAAGATAAAAAAGATTTAGGATAAAGAAACGGAAAGAGATAGACCTCTTTCCGTTAATAATTATTTTATTGTTTATTTGTTAAATAAGTTACAATGTCTTTTACAACCTTAAGACCTTCAGCTTCATCTTCTGGAATTTCAATATCAAATTCATCTTCCATTTTCATCATAAGTTCAACAATGTCTAAAGAATCTAAGTTCAAATCATCATTAAAGCTGGTATCCATTGTGATTTTTGCTTCATCAATTTTTGTAGCTTCACTAATTAGTTTAATAACTTTTTGTTCCATTTCTTGCATAATTTTCTCCATGTTTATTTTAACTTAAAAATATATTAAATATAAAGTCCACCATCTATTTTTATAATTTCACCAGTAATATACGAGGAGGCACGACTTAGCAAGAAGCAAGTTAGACCGGCAACCTCATCTGTTTCACCAAATCTTTTGAGAGGAATTTGGGAATAATAATGTTCTTTAACGCGATCATCCAATGATTCAGTCATATCAGTATTAATAAACCCTGGACATAGTGCATTGCATCGAATGTTTTTTGAAGCTAACTCTTTTGCATAAGATTTAGTAAATCCCAGCATTCCAGCTTTAGAAGCAGAATATGCAATTTGAGATGGGTTACCCATTAGCCCTACAACAGAACTAATATTTACAACTGATGGAAATTCAGCTTTAAGAAAATGTCTGGATAGTGTTGATGCAATCATTATGGAACTTTTTAAATTTACATTTAAAATATCTAAAACGTCCTCTTCCTTTATTCTTAAGACTATTTGATCTTTAGAGATGCCAGCATTATTAACTAATCCAGCGATGGGACCTACCTCTTTTAAAAAATTCCCAAGGTTTTCTTTTACTAATTGCTGGTCAGTAACATCAAATTTTAAAGCAGTTGATTTTCCTCCTAATTGGATAATTTCTTGTTCTAAATTATCAGCTACGGATTTATCTCCTCTGTAGTTAAAGACAACATGAGATTTTTGTTTTGCTAAGTTGAGGGCAATTGATCTTCCTATTCCTCTTGTTGCACCCGTTACTAATATAATTTTATTTTCTAAATCAGGGTATTGTACAAACATTAAATTAACTCCTCGAGTTCTTTAAAAGACTCTTCGAATTCCATTGCAAGAACTTTTACATCTCTATTTATTTTTCTCATTAGGCCCGACAGAACACGACCTGTACCAATTTCAAGGCATAGAGAATCTTTGGGTATTTGAGCTGCACTTTTCGACCAATGAACACATCCAGTAACTTGATCTATAAGATTTTTTTTAACTATTTCTGCAGGAGTTCCTTTGTCATATTTTTTTGCATCTATGTTTGCAATATAAGGTATTTTTAGATCCATAAAATTAAAAGATTCGAATGTTTGTGCTAGTTTAAACGCAGCGGGCTTCATTAGTTGAGAGTGAAAAGGTGCTGATACTTTTAGTTCTAAGGCCCTTACCCTTCCTTCCGCATTTTTTGTTACCCATTCGGCAGCTCTGTCACAAGCTTCAGCATGTCCTGAAATAACTGTTTGAGATGGTTCATTAAAATTTGCAGGAGAGACAATATTATCAGGGTCACTTGCATATTCACAAGCCTTTACAACCATATCTTCTGTTGTTCTCATTATCGCAAACATTTTTCCAACACCGGCAGGTACTGCTTCTTGCATAAATTTTCCACGTAGGTGAACTGCCTTTAAGGCATCTTCAAAGCTAAGTGCTCCAGCAACAACCATTGCACTGTATTCTCCAAGAGAGTGGCCAAGCACTAAATCAACAGGGATATTCTTTTTTTCCAATATTGGTTTAATTCTCTCCCATATTGCAATTGAGTGAGTAAGAAGAGCTGGTTGAGTATTTTGTGTTTGAGTAAGTTTTTCTTCTGGGCCATCAAAGCAAATTTTTGAAATTGGATAATTAAGGATTTGGTCAGCTTTTTCAAAGAGAGAAAAAGAAGGGGTCCCCTCAAGTTCTTTTCCCATCCCAATATGTTGGGCTCCTTGGCCTGGAAATAATAGCGTAATTGATTTGTACATATTGTTTACCCTCTAATTTTTTTGTATAAAAATAGACCCATATCTACTAAAAGTTAAGTATATAACGCTATAAAAATAAAAAATGTACCGAGAAGGAGGGGCAATTTAATACTAGTTTGTTTACTCTGATTGAGTTTGACTGTTTTCTTCGTCTTGAACTTTTAATTCAATAATTTCTCTACCCTTGTAAGTTCCACAAGAAGCGCATACATGATGAGCTAACGCCATATCTCCACAGTTAGGACATGTCATTGAATGAGTTCTATATAGTTTATGGTGCTGGCCAGCTCTTCGCTGTCCTTTTCTTGACACACTAGTTCGTTTTTTTGGTACTGCCATATCGAAATCTCCAAATTGATTTTATATCTAAGCTCTGATGAATTACGCTAATATGAAGTAATAGGCAAGAAAATTATTAATTATTAACTTATTTGGCCCCAATGAGATTTAATTTGAGTGTTCGCAACTGTTATTATTTAGATTTATGCCGCATATGCTACAAAGACCCTTACAATCAGGATCATGAAGAGGAAAATTATCAATGGATAAAAATATTTGTTCACTGACAATCTCATGGAGATCTAATTCAAATTTTTCATTTATAAAAAATAGATCATAATCATCATCACTTACATTTATGGATGCTTCCTCTTTGAAATTGTCTGATTCTTGTAATTCATGTTCTAGTACGCATGCTTTGAAATTAAAATCGATGAATTGCCTTGTTGTTTCTAAGCATCTTACGCAAGGAGTATTATAATTTGCGGTGACTACTCCTTCGATTAAAATATATTCACTTAGCTCGCTGGTATAGAATCTTTCAAGTTTTAGCTCAATTTCAAGTTTTCCCTCATTAAGATCAGTCTCTAGGGAATCTTTTTGGAGAGTATTTAAAATTTCTAATGGCCAACCGTCAGAAGATTCTAAAAAATAATTAATACTTTTATTTTTTGGAATCAGTTTTGGTTTAATTGTTTTATCTAATTGAGATAATGTTTGAGAGTTGTTTATTGCAGTCTGTTTCATATGTATTGCCTGATAAGAGTTCCTAGTAGTTGTATAACCTCCTAAAAATACATTGAAAATTTCTTTGTTATTTTTACATGTTAAATATAACCGTCTTTACAGGGTGCGTTATTTGTTGTAATCTTCTTTTCTGATACTTACCTATTTGGGTGGGAGTTTTTATGATTTTTTTGTTTAATGGATTTATGGGAGCAGGAAAAAGCTCTTTTTTAAAAAAAATTCAACTTTCATCAAATAATCCAAAGCAAGGTTGTGGGCAATTTTATGATTTAGATCAATTGGTTGTTGAGGTATTCACTAGATTTGGCCATCATACGGTATCTGATATTATTAGAGGAGTTGGATGGCAAAAATTTAGAGAGGTTGAGAGGGATCTCTTAAAAACGATTTTACTTAAAAGGGATGACACGTTTCTGGCCGTAGGTGGAGGAGCACTAGAAAAAAAGGATATGCTAGATTTTAAAAATAGGGATGATCTATTTACAATTTGGATTGATACTCCTTTTGAGACTTGTTTAAAAAGAATAAAAAATGAACAAGACCTTAGGCCTCTTGTAGCAAAGGGAAATAATTTTTTAGAAGATTTATATATGGATAGAGTGAAAATTTACGAATTATCTGATTTTAGATTATCTGAAGATAAATTAGTTGAAATAGATGGGGCCCAAGACCTCCTCAGTTTTTTGAAAATTGGACGAACTGTTACTATGAAGTCATACTAAATAAGATAATTAAATATTTTACTGGAGCGTAAAATGGAGATACAAAATAGCAGCTTAGAAGAAAAAAAATTAGAAGTTGCAATTGTCATTAGTGATATTAATGAAGTAAAAAAAATATCTGAAGTTTTTAGAAAAGTTGGAGTTGTACCTAGTTTTTACGATGATTTAAAAACATTTTGGTATGATACATTAGATAATATGCCGTCACTAAGCGTTATTGATGTATCTCTTATGTCTGATGGTGAACTCGCTTTAAAAAACCATCCGTTAGTAAGAGCAGAAAAACTTCCAATTGTTTTTTATTATTCAAAACAAT
>DAOVTR010000124.1 GCA_030633015.1 Bdellovibrionales bacterium | reverse complement strand
ACCAATGGAATCTTTCGTGGAGGATCAGCCAAAAAAATAGAACATGACCTAGAGCTTAATCCCACTGAGATTTTATACCTTGGAGATCATATTTATGGTGACGTTGTTAGTCTTAAAAAAACATTCCAATGGAGAACGGCCCTGGTTCTTGCTCCTTTAGAAGATGAGATAGTCTCAATAAAAAAAGGTCAGACCTATCAGGAAATAATAGATGCATCCATGAAGCTAAAAAAATCATTGGAGCAAGAAATGACTACCCTATATCAATCCAACAACAAATCCAAAGATAAGATGGACCAGTACCATAAAAAGATAGATAAAATTAATAAAGAGATATCAAGTTTCATTGAAACTTATCAATCTCTTTTTAATGCAAACTGGGGCGAGCTTATGCGGGCCGGCCAAGAAGAGAGTCTCATCGCAAATCAAGTTGAAAAATACGCTTGCATTTATGTAACTAAAGTCGTTGATCTTTTAAAATGCTCTCCTAATATTTATTTTAGACCCATGAGAAGAGTACTACCACACGAGCTTTAAATTCTTTTTGATAAAACATATTCTAAAAATTGAGCATGTACTTTCCATGAATGTTTACCATATCCTCCTGCCAACAAGTAACACTGAGGGACATCCATTTGTTTAAAAGTATTATAAAGCAGTAAATCTCTTTGCATCAACTGCTCCAACGAAAGACTAATTAAACTACTACTTTTAAGCTCATCTAACTCATAAGCATCAGAGCCATGAACGACAACAACTAAATCAGGAGTTGGAAAATCTCTTTTTAAATTATTTAGTCCTGAAGATAATTTTTCTAAATACTTGCCCTCTTCTCCTGAACTGATTGGAAGATCAATATTACTTGGAATATGCCAAGGTTGATTTGAATCGTTTGGATTATCAAGAGGCCACCCCTGGGCCATATGAATACTCAAAGTGACAATTGAGCTATCTGTAAAAGTAATCTCTGCAGTGCCATCACCTTTATGTGCGTCCACATCTATTATCCAAGTTGACCGAATTATTCCTTTTTTATGTAAAGTTCTTACTCCCCAAACAATATCATTTACCAAACAAAATCCACGCCCCATGCCTGTCATGGCGTGATGGGCTCCTCCTGCAAGAAGATAACTAAAACCAGTTTTTAAAGAAAAATTCATGGCATCAAAACTAGCACTTGTTTGAGAAATAATTTTTGACGCCAACTGCTCCAAAGAATACTTCGCATTTTGAGGATTATATCGATTATACAATCCATTTAAATCTATAAGCTCAAAAGTTGAAATTACCTCTCTATCAACTTCTGATGAGAACAGTTTATCTACATATTTTTTTTCATGACAAAGCATTAAATCATCTGCACTAACCAATTTTTTTGAAGGCTGAACTAAAAATTTATTTTCATCAAAGTTCTTTGATAAAAACTCAATAATAGAAAGTGCTCTTTGATCTAAAAGAGGAATATCAATCCCAAACTCAGACAAATTAAGCCCTAAAAATTCGTCGTATAAAATCATAAAACTTCTTCTTTGATTTTTAAAATCAGATCATAGTTTTCCATATTATTATGTTTAATATATCCATTAAGTAATACTTCAGATTTCTTAATTATCTCTTGTGCCACTTTAGATTTATTCTCTTTTGATAAGTTATAATCTTCATAAATTCTAAACATTGATTTTATCCGATAAAAATCCATTGCAAAAAACTTATTTGAAAGTTGATCTTCATGACCTCCATATTTTTTTATTATAGGATCAGAAATAAATCCGACTTCATATTTGGAAGTTATTTTAAGCCATAAATCATAATCTTCACATACAATGTACTGCTCATCAAAAAAATCAAACTCTTGTAAAATATCTTTTCTTACCAGCGCTGCTGATGGCGAAATTATGCACAGTGGAAGACATTTCAAAAATATTTGTCCTCCAAATTTTTGATGAATCTTTTTTTGATTAACTCTTACCCCATTTCTAATCCAAATTTCCTCTCCATGAACCAACGCCACTTGACTATTTATTTTAAAAAAATCCATCTGACGCTCTAACTTACGTTCTAACCATTCATCATCTGAATCTAAAAATGCAATATAGTCACCACCGCTTTCTTTAATTGCTTGGTTTCGACTGTAAGACACTCCATAGTTTTTTTCATTTTCAATTAATTTGAATTTTTCAAATTGTCTCTCTTTAAAAAAATGTTTCACCATCTCTACAGTATGATCACTCGAAAAATCATCAACAATAATAATTTCAACGTTTTTATAGCTTTGACTTAAAACAGAATCAATGGCCCTTAAAAGAAGGTGGGATCTATTAAATGTCGGAATCACAACACTGACTAGAAGTTTATCCATTTATAATTTCCTCAATTTCTGCAAATACTTTTTTAGAAGAAATACTATTTAAACTTTTCAAACAAGTGTCTAACTGCTCAATTGAGCGTACTCCACAAATAACACCATCAACAGGTTCAAATTGCAAATTATAACTAATAGCAAGCTCAAGTGGCGATATATTTAAAGCGTTAATAACAGGCCAAACTTTTTTTAAAGTTTCTAATTTCTTTTTATTTTCCTTTTTATTCCACCATGGGGCCCAACTTCTAGCATCGGACTTATCATATGCTCGCCCTTCAGTTACTCTTTTTGTAAGTATTCCTTTATCTAAAGTTCCCCAACTTATAAAAGAAATATTATCTTGAGTTAAATATTTAAATTGGGATTTTGCTTTTGTATTTAAAAGATTAAACTCTGATTGAACAACCTCAATTGTTGTAATTTCCTTGGCAAGTTTAAGATCATCTAAATTTGTATTACAAAGACCAATATGTCTTATTTTTCCTTCATGTTTTGCTTGGGCCAAAACTTCCAATGGCCTTCTTATATCAATCAATGGATCTGGCCAATGAATCATATACAGATCAATATATTCACTGTCTAAATCACGCAGGGATTGCTCAAGCATCTTTTTAGTTGTCTTAGGATCATTAGTTAAATTAACTCTCTTATTTGAATGCCATGTAACTCCTGATTTAGAGATAATAATAACCTTATCCCTGTTTGTTTTTAAGGCCCTGCCAATTCTTTTTTCCGACAATCCAAAACCATATATTGGTGCAGTATCAAAAATATTTACTCCTTTTGCGTAAGCTTCTTTTAATAAAGCAAGGGATTGATCCTCTGAAATATCTCCGAATCCGTAGCCTCCACCTTCTCCACTTATAGAAGCTCCTCCAAAAATAAGCTTTGTTGAGGTATTTTTTTCAATAAACCGCTTCATCTAAAACTCTCCTTCTCTTCGTTTTTTCAGCTAGTTAGATGCTAATAAAATTACTTTAAAAAATCACTATAATAAACTTGTCGAAGCTATTCAACTATCTTAAAAAATGCTTATAAACATTTACCGTCTTATCTGTTGGGAGACATTGATGGCCTTTAATACAGTCTTTTTTATGCTTATTATTTTCATTTTTAGTTCATGCTCTTTAGACAAAAACCTAGAGGAGATGCAAAAAAATACAGAAGATATGTCTAACGATATAGAAAAAATTGATGGTCTAACCTATCAGATGATGGAAATGCAAAAGACAATGGAGTATCTTTTACAACTTAGCAGATCAAAAGAGTCAGAAGAAACCAGGGACCGTAAACTAACAAAAATTCAAAATGAAAAAACTCTTGAGAATAAAATATTATCAGCAGCGGCTTACTACAGTGGACTTGAATACCAACTTTTTGCACCAATCACTAACGATAGTTATAAATATCTCAGTCTTTTATTTCATACAGCTGTAAGAGAATTTTTTGGAAAACTGCAGGGGTTTATATCCATGGTAGATGATCCATCAGATATTTCTGTAAAAACAAGAGATAGCTCTGAGCAAGTTCTACTGGCCCTCTCCCACTCAATGCATGAAATTCATGACTTTTACCGACTGAATGCCATGAAAAATAGTATCTATCCAATCAGCCTTTATGACATAATCAAAAATGGTCTTTTTAAAACCTATAAACTCAATAATAATATTATTGAGTTTATAGATCTCAAAGACCACGAAAAAGTTATTGCAAATTATGAGCAGGATGCCATTATGCTTATTCAACATAGAATAAATGTCTATATTGCCATTATGCTAAATTCAATTTCTCCACTTGGCGAAAAAGGTCAGGGTGCTATAGAGCGATTTTTCACTAAAATATCCATGACAACTCTTAGTTGGAAAACAAAATTCACCTCTTTAAATCAAGTACAGCAGCATGTAGTAAACACTAACTTACGCAAGGCCATAGAAGCTAAGTATTTTCTAAAATCCATAGGTATTGTTGCAAAAATTGAACCTACTTTTAAACGAATTTTAAAAAAAATGAAGTTTGTTGATGATAAAAAATTAAATAAAGAGACAGCTCGAAATTTATATATACTCAAGACAAACCTAATAACTTTATTTAGGTAAACCCCTCCTTTTTGTAATCTAATCTTTTTAAAATCTCATCCGATAAGTTTGTTATATTTAAACATAAAAAAAAGAGCAATGAACAAACCAGATTATCCTATTATTGATCAAACAACTCTAAAAATCTTAGAGAATATGCCTCAAGGGCTTATGATTGTTGGATTTGACAAGCAGGTAAAATTTATTAACGATTTTGCCCTTAAATTGATGGGTTATGATCGCGATGATTATAATGAAATACCTGATAAGACCTGTCATCATTTCGTCTGTCCTAGCGAAGTAGATAATTGTCCATTTATTGATCTGAATCTGAAAATAAATGCAAAAAAAACCATCTTAATTAGAAAAGATAAAAAAGAAAATCTAATTATAAAAACCTGCAGTATAGTAATGTTTGAAGGAGCTAAGGCCCTGCTTGAGACTTTTATAGATATTTCTGAGTGGGAAAAATCAAAAGAAGAGATAAAAAAGAAGGATAACTTTATTGAAACAGTCTTTGAATCTTTGGATTATCCTTTTTATGTAATTGACGTTAATACCTATGAAGTTTTAATGTCAAACAAGTCTGCTAAAAATAGATCTCCTAATGTAAACAATTCAGATCAAATAAAATGCCACAAATTAATTTATAATTCAGATTCTCCTTGTGGATCACAAAATCACCCATGTCCCATGGAGAAAGTAAAAAACACCAAACGATCTGTTATTATAGAAAGTATGCACACCAATAAAGATGAAATAGATATTCCAGTGGAGATACACGCTCACCCCATTTTTGATACAAATGGCGAAGTAGTTCAAATGATTGAGTACACAATTGATATTTCAGAAAGAAAGTCTGCTGAAAAAGAAAAAAATGAAATGCAAAAACAGGTATTTCAATCAGGTAAACTGGCCTCCATTGGAGTTCTCGCATCTGGCGTCGCCCATGAGCTAAACAATCCTCTAACTGCCATTTTAGGATTTAGTTCGTACATTGAAACAAAATCTAAAGATAAAAAAACAGTAGAGCTAATAGGAAAAATTTCTAAGTCTGCTTATCGGATGAAATCAATTATTGACCATCTAAGAGTATATAGTAGAAAACCTTCAACAAAAGATTGGAGACAAGTGGATATAAATGAAGTCATCGACAACGCATTTATCCTACTTGGAAAAACTCTTACAAATAATAATATTGAGACAAACCTAAACTTTCAGGAAAACATTTCAACTTTTTTTGGAGATCCAAATCAACTTGAAAGTATTTTTCAAAATTTAGTTACAAACTCAATTGATGCTTTCGAGACATGTGAAGATCTAGAAGATAAATTGATCTCTTTT
>DAOVTR010000318.1 GCA_030633015.1 Bdellovibrionales bacterium | reverse complement strand
TAGATTGACTGAAATCACTGGTGGTTATTCTTGGGCCTATTATAGTGCAGGTATTTACGGATCATTAAATAGTACCCATTATAATGGTTCTAAAAACAGTATCTATCTTGCTTTTTTTAAAAAAGAAATTAACAAACTATCCATCTCTTTTGCAGCAGGAAAAATGTCTCCTACAATTACTAAAGGTGGAACTATGCTTGCTTTGCAAATCGAATATATTCCTAAAAAATCTTTAAAATTATTCTAATTTAAAGTGGAAACTTTTGTCCAACCTCTTCACCGTTACTATGTTTTCTATCTTTTAGACCTGGCCTTGCATATTTCATATGGCCCTCCTTAAGAGTTCTTCCATTAATAATCGCTTCAGATCTAAGTCTTCGCCCCATTGTTTTTTCCAGTTGTTGACCTAATTTTAAAACTTTATTCAAATCATATCCCGTATCGATCCCCATCTCATCTAGTTGAACAAGGGTATCCTCAAGACAGACAAGTCCTACATATCTTGGATCATCATAATAATAATCACCTGTTCCTCTCACTGGACTATCATCTAAAAAGTTAGCTGGCTGCCCACCAAGTCCACCCAAGGTCGCTTCAAAATTAGTAACTCCTGCATGTAAGGCAGCAAGAATTGAGGCGGACGCGACTCTTTTTGTTTCATGAAAATGAGCAATTTGTTTTTCAGGATTTGAAACCGCATCCATAATCATTGCAAAATATCTATAAACTTGATCTGCAGATGCTGACCCATCATGATCAGCATGCTCAACATCATTAGCGCCAATATCAAACCAACGTTTTGAAAAAGTAACAGCGTCTTCTAATTTAGTGGCACCCCCAATTGGACTTCCCCAAATAGTACTAACAGTCCCACACATTTTTATGCCTGCATCATTAGCTTTCTTGGTTGCTCTCTCTGCTTCAGCCCAATATTCAGGAAGAGTACATCCTGAATTTGCGTATTGATGCTCCTCTTCAGTGGAAACCATCATTAAAATTCTATCTGGCCCAAAACCCTGCTCTTTTAATTTTATTGCACGATCAACAGCTGACTCTCTGATAGTAATAGCAGTTAAGCTAATATCATCATAATTAATCCCTCGCTTTTCACATTTTGATCTAAATCTTTCACCTTTTAAATACTTCAATAGTATTTCTCCATCTTCAAACTGAGGCATTGAGTAGGAGCTACCTAGATTTGTAACTTCAATATGACGACACCCAGCAAAAATTAACTCTTCAAGATAGTATAATTTGGCACGTGTTGAAACGAATTTTTCCTCATGTTGAAAACCGTCTCTAATAGTAATATCTCCAATTGTTACCTTCTTAGGCATTCTTGGAAAAATTTTCCAATAATCATATTCTGTCATCTAACCCTCCAAAAAATAATTTTCAAAAATTAATGTGGAATACTATTATATAAAAATAAAAATTAATAGTTAAAAAGATTTATATTCCTCATGCCGTATGCTAATTTTAAGCACCAAAATTTATTGCCCTCAATTAAGGAGTTATAACAAATGGATGTATTTCATTCAAACGTTGATATTAAATCAGAACAATATTTGGACAACCAGGAATTTCATCTTAAATTAAAGAAAAATCTAAATGGAATACTTGATACTGTAAAAAAAGGTGGTGGAGAGAAGTACGTTGCTAGGCATCATGACCGCGGCAAACTTCTTCCAAGAGAAAGAATTGAGGCCATTGTTGATGAAGGATCACCTTTTCTTGAGTTATCAGCCTTAGCAAGCCATGAACTATATTCAGATAATGTTCCTAGTGCAGGAATTATATGTGGGATAGGCAAAGTTCACAATATTGAGTGCATGTTTGTTGCCAATGATGCAACCGTTAAAGGAGGCACATATTATCCAATAACTGTAAAAAAACATCTCCGTGCTCAAGAAATTGCTGAACAAAATAGATTACCTTGCATCTACCTTGTAGATTCAGGTGGAGCTTTTCTACCTAAACAAGACGAGGTATTTCCAGATAAAGAGCACTTTGGACGAATTTTTTACAACCAGGCCCAAATGTCTGCCAAAGGTATTCCCCAAGTTGCTGTAGTACTTGGTAGTTGCACTGCTGGTGGAGCATATGTACCGGCCATGGCAGATGAGTCAATAATTGTAAAAGGAAACGGAACCATATTTTTAGCAGGTCCTCCTTTAGTTAAGGCCGCCACGGGAGAAGTTGTAAGTGCAGAAGATCTTGGTGGAGCAAGAGTCCACACTAGCGAATCTGGCGTTGCAGACCATTTTGCAGAAGATGAAAATGAAGCACTCCTTATAACAAGAAATGTAATAGAAAATTTAAATTATAAGTCCCAAGGAGCACTGCAAGGACTAAAAGATACAGTACCTGTCGTTAATCCAGAATACTCACAAGAAGAGATCTATGGAATTGTATCAAAAGACACTAAAAAGCCTTATGACGTTCGAGAGATAATTTGTCGTTTAGTAGATGGATCTGAATTTCATGAATTTAAAGAAAAATATGGAACAACCCTAATATGTACATTTGCAAAAATTCATGGAATGCAAGTAGGTATCGTTGCTAATAATGGCATTTTATTTTCTGAATCTGCAGTTAAGGGAGCTCATTTTATCGAACTGTGTGGTCAAAGAAAGATCCCACTTGTTTTTTTACAAAATATCACTGGTTTTATGGTTGGAAAAAAATATGAAGCAGAAGGAATTGCAAAGCATGGAGCTAAAATGGTAACTGCTGTTTCCACTGTAAATGTTCCAAAATTTACAGTAATCATTGGAGGATCTTTTGGAGCTGGAAATTATGGAATGTGTGGTCGTGCCTATAATCCACGGTTTCTTTGGATGTGGCCAAATGCTAGAATCTCAGTAATGGGAGGAGAACAAGCTGCAGGAGTTTTAACTACTGTTAAGCAGACAAATCTTAAAGCAAAAAAATTACCCGAGATGACTCCTGAACAAATTGAAGAATTTGAACGGCCCATACTAACTAAATATGAATTAGAAGGTCATCCATACTACTCAACTGCTAGGCTATGGGATGATGGGATAATAGATCCAATTAAAACTCGTGACATTTTAGGACTAGCAATTTCAGCATCACTAAATGCT
>DAOVTR010000351.1 GCA_030633015.1 Bdellovibrionales bacterium | reverse complement strand
AACAAAGTTTACTAAATAGCATTTCAAGAATATAAAGTCCTAATATGCATATTTATTCAGACACATCAATATCATTTGTAAAAAGACTTAATACTTACTTTAAAGAAATTTTATCAAATGAAGTCAATCTTGAAGTTAAAAGAAGTCGTTTTCGTTTTAATAATTATTTAATTCCCTTTAATATTATTATCTTTGAACATCCTACCAAATTAGGTTTTTTTGATCGTTCACTATATCAAATTGGTCTTAATAAAAACCTTATGTACAGTGCAAAAACTGAAATTATTAAAAATATTCTAAGACATGAAATTGCACATTTCCTTGTCGATTTAACATACATAAACAGTACTGATTCTCCTCATGGACAACACTTTCAAACTATTTGTAAAAAATATAACTGGGGAAATGATGTTTCGTTATCAAAAATCAACCTAGTTTTAGAAAATGAGAAAATAAAAGAAGATTTTCCTTCTGAAAAAATAATTGGAAAAATTAAAAAACTTTTAGCATTGGCCTCTAGTTCAAATAAACATGAAGCAAAACTGGCAACCATTAAGGCCAATCAAATTTTATTAAAATTTAATTTAAGTCGCAGTAAAATTGATGATTCACCTGAAACCTTTTTAAAAAGAGTAATTACCGGTCGAAAAGTAACTGGGAAACATCAAGCTATTTACGAAATCTTAAAACACTTTTTTGTTTACCCTGTTTTCAATCATGGAAAAGGTATTTTTTATTTAGAAGTTATTGGTGATCGAACAAATGTTGAATTAGCTGATTATATTGCGAACTATCTCAATAGAGAGCTCGAAAACCTTTGGAAAAATACTAAAAAAGAAAATCCATCTCTCAAAGGAGCAACTTCAAAAACATCCTTTATGAATGGCATTGCAAAAGGATTTATAAGCAAAATAATTGAATCAAACACTCTTCATTCAAAGCAAACACAATTGATTATTGTTAACAATGCTTTAGATCAACATATCCAAAAAGTGTACCCTAGAATAAGAAACTCTTATTTTAAATCAAAGCACTGTAAATCATCTTCTGATCTTGGATCTTTTATTGGTAAAAATTTAAATATTAACACTGGAATAAAAGATAATATTAATAAAATCTTTCTGCTTGAATAATTTAAACCTGCTTAGTATCAGGCCCATAGATTATTTTATGTTGCTGTAAAATAACTCTAAAAATCCCACCTTCTTTTTCATTCATGTCAACAATCTCCTTAAATCTATTTTCAGGGAATTTTTCTTCTAAATTATAACAAGGTGTGATAACCCATGGAAAATTAATTTTTCCAAGTTGTTTTTTTATATCTTTATATGCGTTTATTATAAAAGCAAAATCAGCCATATTTTCAACAGGAGATTTAACTTGAAATTTACCTTCAAACTTTGATTGCATCTCTAAAAGATTAGAAATATTTGACTTAGTTCCTGATGATGGTGGTTTAAAATCGAAATTAATAAAATCAATTTGTTCAAAAAGCTCATGCTCTATTCTAAAACCTGTTGCTTCTAAAGATATATTAAAGTTCTTTCTTTTAAGTTCCTCCACTAAATCAAAAACAGATATAATATGAAGTGGATCAAGAGGGTCTCCTCCAGTTATGGTAACCCATTTAATTACCCCATTTAATGAAAGATCATCAATTTTACCCAAAATATTTTCAACACTACTTAAATAATTATCTGTTGCCATCCAAGTATCCTTAGAATCACAATTTATGCATTTAACGTTACAACCTTGAAAGCGTACAAATATTTGTACTCGTCCAACAAAAATGCCCTCTCCTTCAGTTGCCCGGTAAACAGAATTAATATAACAATGATTCATAAGTCCCCTATTAAACTCATCTATACACTGCAGCTTTTAATAAAACAATTGTCTTATTATAAACTTTTATCTATTTTTATATAATGACAGATAAGAACTATAGTAATGAAGAACTCTATAATCGTATCCAAAACGAGACAAACATTGCAGGCCAAAAAGCTTTTTCAGCATGCTCCTCAAATGAAGACACCGTTCAAATCAGACCGGACAGTAGTGTAACCCGAGCAAAGTTTATAGCTGATAAGATTATTCCGGGATCTTACAGGGCCCACCCTTCAACAATTAAGGCCATGAGAAAAGATATTTTTATTGCCCAAAATGGAATTGATGACCTTGAAATTACATATATTTGCAAATCATGTCATAACAAAATCGATCTTCAATTTTGGGAAATATGTCCATACTGCGAAGAGTCTATTGATACAAAAAACTCATAACCTCAATATTTATCCCAAAGGTTATCCACAATTAAATATCTTCATGTCATTTTTTGTTAGTATTTAAACGGCCTCAGGCCATTTACTTTTGAGCCAATTATTTTGTAAATTCAATGTACAGTTTTGTTCAACTATTTAAGGATGAATTAAGGAGATTAATTATGCCTTTAAAAAACGGTAATCTGACTTCCAAGGAAATTGAGAAAATCAAAAATAAACTTCTCATGGAAAAAGAAAAGATTGAAAAGAAAAAAAGTGGGGAATCCCAAGAGAAATTTTGTCTGGATAAAAATGAACTTAGTGATGTCTTAGACGAGGCAAATGTTAATATTCAAGCGGCCAGAGAGTTAAGGTTTAGAAATAGAGAAATTTTCTACCTTAAAAAAATTAATAAAACTCTTGATCGAATCGAACAAAAATCATATGGATTTTGCGAAGATTGTGATGGCCCCATTGCATTTGAAAGACTAATTGCAAGACCTACAGCTGAGCTTTGTATTGGATGTAAAGAAGAGAGCGAGTTATCTGAAAAAAATAATTT
>DAOVTR010000332.1 GCA_030633015.1 Bdellovibrionales bacterium | reverse complement strand
GTCACTTTTTATTTTAACCAAGCTTACGACCATCTGGGATCTGGAGCAGTTGTTACCAATAAAGAGTTAAGGTTTAATGCAGAAAAAATAATTAATTGCGCGGGCCTCTATGCAGATCAAATCGCAAAAGATTTTAATCATGCAAAAAATTACACAATTATTCCTTTTAAGGGTATTTATCTAAAATACACCAAACAAGATATGCCGATTACAAGAAATATATATCCTGTTCCCAATTTGGACAATCCATTTTTAGGAGTCCACTACACAGTCACTGTAAACAATACGATTAAAATAGGCCCAACAGCAATTCCAGCTTTTTGGAGAGAAAACTATAGGGGACTGGACAATTTTAAATCTGATGAGATGTTTGAAATTTTAACTAAAGAAGCCAAACTTTTTTTGCTTAATTCCTTTAACTTCAGATCTCTTGCTTTTAGTGAGATGAGGAAATACAACAGAAAATATTTTATCTCTCTTGCAGAGAAAATGGTAAATTCTATTGATGCCAAAGGTTTTACTGATTGGAGCAAACCCGGAATAAGAGCTCAACTTCTAGATAATACAACAAATGAACTACTTCAAGATTTTGTAATTGAGGCCGATAAAAAATCAATCCATGTCCTAAATGCAGTCTCTCCTGCCTTCACAAGTAGCTTTCCATTTGCAAAATGGATTGTTGAAAAGTATGTTGATGTATAGGATAAAAATTCAAAGAAGTCCCGTGACGTTGTCATGTTAGCGTTGTCTGAGGGGGAGAGAGAGTTTTAGAGGCTTTTTGCGAAATGTTTCCAGATGCACCTCTTTATACCCTTATACATATACCAAACTCCACATCAAAAATTATTGAAAATAGAAAAATAACCACTTCTTTTTTAAATAAAATTCCAGGAATAGAAAATAATTACCGTAAATTTTTACCAATTTTTCCTGTAGCGGCCCAAAGCTTAAAAATAGTTGAAGATGCTGAACTTATTTTAAGTAGCTCTCACTGTGTAATTAAGGGAGTTAAAAAAAATAAAAATGCTAAACATCTAAGCTACGTCCATAGTCCCATGCGATATATTTACGATCAATTTGACTCCTATTTTGGAAAACCAAATCCTCTATATATTAGGGCGGCAGCAACCGCAGTAAGACCCTATTTAAGATTTTGGGACAGATCAAGCAACAGTAATGTAGATCAAATGATTGCCAATTCCCAATTTGTAAAAGAGAGAATACAAAAATATTATAAAATCAACTCAAAGGTTATTCATCCCTTTGTAGATCTTGATGATTTTAAAAAAATTCAAGACCGGCCACCAGCAAAAGAAGATTTCTATTTGATGGTCAGTGCATTTGCTCCAAACAAAAGAGTCGACCTCGCAATCGAAGCATTTAATAATTTAGGATTAAAACTAATTATTATTGGAAGTGGTCAGCAGGATTCAATTTTAAGACAGCAAGCAAAATCAAATATAACTTTTATGGGAAATATGAGCAGAGAAGATGTAATAGACCATATGGCCCGAGCAAAAGCATTTATTTTTCCCGGCGTTGAAGATTTTGGTATTACTCCTCTTGAATCCTTGGCCAGTTCTACTCCTGTAATTGCCTATAAAACAGGTGGAGTACTAGAGACCCTTAATGATAAAACTGCGTGCTTTTTTACTGAGGATAATTCAAAGTCACTAATGAAGGCTATTTCTGAATTTGAGAAAAAAGAATTTATTAAAAAAGATCTAACTGATAGGGCCCGTGAATTTTCAAAACAAAAATTTAAAGAAAATATAACAAACGAAATAGACCTATTAATGAATAAGTAATGGAGCATAAAGAATGGAAAGCTGTATTGTAACTGGAGGAAATGGATATATTGGTTCACATATGTGCAAACTTCTTCACGGTAAAGGTTATAGCGTACATATTATTGATAATTTTTCAACCTCACCTAACAAACCTGTACATAAATATGGAGAATTTCATAACCTTGATATTTCAGATGAACATAAAATTCAAGAGCTTTTTAAAAAACTAAACCCTAAATACATTTTTCATTTTGCTGCCAGAGCGCTAGTTTCAGAGTCTCAAGCTGATCCCTTTATGTACTATAGAGAAAATCTTGAAAAAACCATCTCCCTTTTAAACTCTTCTATAAAATGCAATATTAATAATTTTATCTTTAGCTCAACTTGTGCAACTTTTGGAATTCCTACTACAGAGACTATTGATGAAACCCACGCACAAAACCCCATTAACTCTTATGGGCTTACAAAATTATTAATGGAAAAAATAATGAGAGATTTAGCTTCAAAAAAATTAATAAATGTAGCAGTCTTTAGATATTTCAATGCTGCCGGATGTTCTCCTGATGGGGAAATTGGAGAAAATCACGATCCTGAAACTCACCTGATACCTAATCTATGTAGATCATTTTTAAAAAATAACAGCGAAACTTTTAAAATATTTGGAGATAATTTTCCTACACCTGATGGAACATGCATTCGTGACTATGTCCACGTTAATGACTTGGCCCAAATCCATCTAAAAGGTGCCATGCACCTAGAAAGAGAGGGTGGTTTTTGGGATTTTAATCTTGGGTCAGAAAAAGGATATAGCGTAAAAGAGGTTACAGATATATTTGAAAAAATTGTTCAAACCAAACTAAATAAAGAGACTGTCGCTGCTCGCGCTGGAGATCCACCTCGTCTTGTTGGTAATTCTTTCAAAGCAAAAAAAATATTAGATTATAAAGTTAATTTCACTTTAGAAGACTGCATAAAACACACAATTAACTATTTCCAAAACAAAAACTGACTATTTCTCTCAGACTAAAATCAAAATGTTTTCCTAGCGTCAAAACCAAATTTATCATATAATTTAATTCGATGGATGAACAATTTAAAGAATTTATTAATATTTGCACTACTACTTTTGAAAATTACGAACACGATATTAGTAACGTAAAAAAACCATCAGTTTGGCATTTCACTGCAGAAAGCAATTTTAATGAAAAAAAATATGCAAT
>DAOVTR010000248.1 GCA_030633015.1 Bdellovibrionales bacterium | reverse complement strand
TTTTTTGATAGTATTGTATTTGCATGAAAAGGTTTAAGGACTTTATATAGACCAAGTTCTCTTGCAAAATCGGAAAAACCATCTCTGACAAACATATTCGAGCGGTCTTTTGGTAGTTCACTGTTTTGAAGAAGATAACTTAATCTTAATGTGGCCCAATAATTATTGGAATATATTTGACCTTGTAGGAATTCCCATTCATTTAGTTTTGAGTTTTTAAGGTACCCTTTTATTTGCAAAAGGTTCCATGCACCTTTTAACAGCGGATGATATTTAACAATCTTATCCATTTTTAAATTTAATTTAGGAAGGTAATCAGTATTTGAAAAAAAGAATTTTAATTCATCGTAAGTTTTTTCCATTACCATATTGGGATTGTTTTTATATTTTTCACATATTTCAATATCGTTTGTAGCGTTGCAGGCTGTTTTTACTGTTTGTAAAATAGCAAAGCTTTTTGTGTTTTTATACTCGTTAAAAAAACTTAAGATTTCTTTGTATGCCCATCGCCTCCAACTATCTGATGAGTATGGGCTTGGGAAAGTTAAAGTTATATTATTGTTTTCAAGTCGCCTGATTATTTTATCAGGGACAATCTCCTCCCAAGACAGTACATTTTCTTTTTTCATTTTTTCAACGATATACTCATTTAATCCTTGAATGTCTAAACTGGACTCTGATTGACCTGACCCTATATCCCAACTTCCGTTATCAAAATTCAAATGTTTCTTTAGTAACGGATCAAGTTGATCTTTTGCGGGATTGGAGGCAAGTATTTTTCCAATTGAATCATATTTAATATCTAATACTGAGAGATAAGAGGTGTAATCATCAATAAGGGGTTCTATGCCGTGTTGCTTGTTGTAACCATAAAATTCTTTTGAAAGCATTGATTTAGGTTCAAGTTGGGAGAGTGCTTCTTGTGAGTTGTAGTATTTTTCAAAATGTAAAAGCCCAAGGAATTCACTTTCTGAAGGCAAGACGTCTTCATAGTTTAGATAGTAGTCTTCAAAAGCTTCAGAACCTATAATTAAACCGTTTTCAGTTAAAAAACTATATTTTAAATTTGTTATCGTATCTTTATCTGGTAGCTCAAAAAGGATGCTATTGGGTAAATCAGCCCCTTGGCCTTTTTGACAACTTTTAGGAATTGATATTGATGAATTATTCCCAGAAAGCATTTTTTGAAATTTTATAGCGCCAACAATATCTAAAACGGTTTTGAGTTTTACACCACGAATATAATGGTAGCTAGAGGAAATAGCTAATGCTGCATTCATGCTTCTTCTAAGTTTTCCAATAGGAGTTGCAACAATTTCATAATATTGTTTGTTTATGGAGCTTTTTTGAACCTGTAGGTTGTAGTACTTATCTAATAGATACTGAAATCCCTCAAGAGAGTTATTAAAATTTTTTTCTAAGGAGTTCAGATTAGTTAAAATGTTTGTAACGGAAAGTTTTTCTTTTTCTTCTTTTGCCATGAGTAGCTTCATTGTGAAATCTTTAACTAAGCTGTCTAGTAAGGTTTTAAATCCACTTTGTTCAGCAATGCTTTTTTTCAACGTTGGGATTGTTTTTTTTAAATCATTCTCTCTTTTTTCTTGAGTACTGTCCTCATCCCAAAATAGCGATTGAATAGATAAAATTGGAAGATAAACGTTTTTAGTGTAAATTAGAGTAAGCTGTAATTTTTCTTCGGCAGATAAGTTTTCAATTTTATCTTGTTTTAACAAGTTAAGCTTTTTAAGATATTTAGGTGCCTCATTAACAATTGATGATATAATTTTCTCATTATAACTAAAGTAATAGTCCTCGTTTTCTTTTTTATCAGCTTCTAAATATTTATTTTTTATAATTTGGATAAGACTAGTAGTTTTTTTATCACTGTCTGCTTTCTCTTTAAATGCCATAAGACTTGCTGAATAATTGTTTAGCTCATAAAGAAATTCTTTTATTTCAGTTGATAATTCCCTTGTTGCATTATCATTTGCATATACTAAGCCTGCATTAGGAAAATAGATGTTAAGTTGTAGCTGTAGGACACTCATCACTAAAGCGATAGTTAGGGATTTTCTTACAAATATTTTTAAGTTCTCTATAATCATATACTCACATTAGTTAGTGACTAAACTATTTACGATGTATACTTCTTGTACACATTAACCTATTGAAATTATAACTATTTACGTTCTATAGCATAATAATATGCAATAGATAGGCCACTATAATCTGGTTTTACACTGCATAGCTATTGGAGCATGATCACTTAGAGTTTCAGTAAAGATTTTATAATATGTCTTATCTATCAGTTGATCATAAAATAGTCTTCTTTTCATGCTTTCGAGTTTCTTTTCATATTTATAATCATCCCAAACTATTTTATTTCGTTTTATTCTTTTTAGTGATTTTAACTCCAAATCATATTCATTAAGAGCAGATTGAATTTTATTTTGAGCACCTGGTAAAAACAGATATTTATTATCTTTTTGAGTGTTAGAGCGAACAATATATTGATCTGAAACTGCTTGACCAATAGAACCACTATAAAAATCCATCTTTTCAAAATAAAATTCACCATCATAGCTACATTCTGTTAAGTTTTCTGGATCAAAAATAAAATGATCATAGTTGCTTGCATAACCATTTGTTGGAGTTGATCCATGATATTTTTTCCAAGTTAAGCTTGTTAAATCATCTATAAAAACTTCTGCCCCAGGATGTGAATTAAGTACGTGTGGCCAGAATCTATTTCTTGACTCTAAATTAAGATCTCCCACCAAAATAATATCTTTTTCAGAAGAATGAAATCTCATTCGATCCATAAATTCTAAAATTAATTTTACCTCAGCAAATCTGGCATAATTTGCTTTGTTAATTCCAATGCTCAGTTCATCATAATGGTCAACCGAAAAAACTTCTTGAGTTATATCTTTTATTGTTTGCGGATCAGTAGGAGAGGTGAAGACGATATGGGAGGTAATTAAACTAAAATTAAAATCTCCACTTTCAAAGTCAGCAAGAAATGGCCTTCTTGAAAAGACGTAACTAACATCTCTTTCCATAAACTCACTATCAAAACTTGGAGTACAACCAAATGCTGGAAGTCGATCATCTAATTTATATTTTTCAAATTCGTCGCAGTATTCGTTTATAATAGGAACTGCAATTGTAGATCGATAAAAAAATCCAGCAAGTTCTTGCATTGATGTTGGATCAGCTGCTTCTCCCTTTGAAGATATGAGCAAGGCCCAAGATGGATCAAATTTTCTAAGTTCGTTTAATATTTTAATATAACCAGGTGGACGATATAAATTGGGAGCTTCCTTTAAATCAGATTTAAGCTTTTCTAAATCCTTAGATAGTTTTGCAATTTTAGTTTGATTGCTTTTGGTCGGTAGTTTTTTCCTAAGTAGTCTAATTTTATTATTAATATTTTTGATTAGATCAGGTGCATCTTTAATAAATTTAATTAGAGCATCATTAATTTCCTTATCATGTCCTACAACTGCAACAAGCTCTAAGGCCGCAACGACGTCATAATGATTTATTGCGTGGGCAATAAGTGTGTAATTTTTAAATCTAGATTTATCAATTCCTGGGTGCCAAATATTGAATCCTCCTATTTTTACGTAGTCTGCTTTTTTTGCATTTTGAGGATTATAATATTTATGAAATAACTTACCGGCAATAGCACTGTATCCGTTGTTGAAATGGTTGTAGTTTACTCCGCAATCAACTTGGTATCTATTTTGAACGAGGTAATTATTAATTTCCTGACATTGAATATAGTACTGCTCAATGGAGTCAAAGTTATTTGATTTATTAGAATTAGCAAAACTATTTGCTATAAAGATAAAATTTAAGCTAATAATTAAT
>DAOVTR010000350.1 GCA_030633015.1 Bdellovibrionales bacterium | reverse complement strand
TATATAAAATATAATCTCTTATGGTTGAATCAAGATAGTCATTGTTTTCAATGTCGAGAAGAGAGAGGTAATAAGGATTAACAAAAAAGGGCATTCTTTTATTTTTTGCACGATATAAAATATTCATTGTTTCAGAGCTAAGAGAGTTTCCTAGGGCCTCATTTAAAAGGTCAGGATCTTTGATGGAAAAACTTAAATGAAATTTATAATCTTTCCACCAGCTGCTAGCAGTTTCCATCTTTTCTTTAAAAGTTCTTTCATTTGTAAACTTAAAATTGTTACTTTTTATGATACCTTTTTCTAAATTTTTAATGAGTACTTTTAATATTCTTTTTTTATTAACTTCCCTTTTAAGTTGTATTTTTTCTTCTAGTCCAGAAGAGTAGCGATCCATATATTTTCTAATCTCTAGTTTGGTAGGAGTCTTGCCTAGGTTATTGCCATCTAATTGTTTAAATAGATATAAGAAATCTTCTAAGAAATCTTTATTAACGTCTTTTGAAATATTGTTTACTTCACTCCATAGGTTAGAAAGTGGATTACTGATTAGTTCTTTGTCAGAGAGGTTAAAATCACAAATTTTCAAACCATCATATTTTATATAGTCCAGAAGTCTTATGGCCGCCATATTTTCAAATGTAAGGGTTTTAATTGATTTATTTTCGGGATCAGTCTTATTTGTTAAATAATTTTGGAGTAACTCCTTTGTTTTTTGAAAGGAGCTTTGAGTTAGAATATTTTTTATTTCAAAATTAACGTCTAAAATTTCTTCTATTAATAGATCTCTTTCTGTCATTAATACTATCTCTTCTTAATTGATGTTCTATTTGTTAAAAATATTGCTTATAGGTCAAATTTACAAGTAAGAGTAGTACAATTGTAATAAAAATTGGTTTTATCAGTCCTATTCCTTTCTTGATGACTAACCCAGCTCCTATTTGGGCCCCTAAGTATTGTCCTGCTGCCATAATTAGACCTATTTTATAGTTAATGGTGTTAGCAAAAATAAATACAGTTAGGGCCGTGACGTTGCTTATAAAGTTAAAAACTTTAGTTTGAGCTGTTGCTCTTTGCATATTCATTCCAGCTATAGAGATTAATGCAATTACCCAAAAGTTACCAGTTCCTGGCCCCAAAAATCCATCATAAAAACCAATGAGTAGTCCTAAAAAAATATACACATAAATTATTGAAAATTTTATTTTTCTATCTTTTTTTCCAATATTGGATTTTGAAATCATTAAAATTAAAATAAAAAAAAGTAGTATGGGGATGATTTTTTCTAAATTTTCAGAATTAATATTTTTAAGGCAGTGTGCTCCTAGAAAAGCTCCAATAAATGTAAAAAAAATTCCCCAGTAGGAAGATTTAAGGTCAACTTGTCCTGATTTTATATATTTGTAGCTTGAGCTAAAGCTACCAAAAGTTGATTGTAGTTTATTGGTTCCTAATGCAATAACTGGATCAAGTCCAATTGCTAAAAGCAAAGGAACACTTATAAGTCCTCCACCGCCTGCAATAGAATCAATAAATCCTGCAAGTAATCCTCCAAAGAAAAGTATGCAAATTAAAATAAAATTTAAATTATGAAAAGTAAGAGTTTCTTCCACAAATAGGTAACTCTAATTTAGGAATTTCCCAAATCAACTTCAATTTCATCTTCATTAATAATAACTATAAATTTATCACTATTTTTCTGTTTAGATTGTTTTAGAATATCTTCAAGATCTTCAATTTCCAACTCTGGATCTAATGAAAAATCTCCGCTAAAAATTTCTATGGTTGAAATAGCTACAATAAAATCTCTTTTTTCTTTAAATTCGCAATTATAAAAAGTCAGATAAGCACTTTGTTCATCTTTGTTGAAGTCTATATCAATTTTCATAATTATCCCTAGTTGCAACCAAATTATTTTTTGTTTTTGCATAGATATGCTTTAAAAGCAATAATAGTGTAAAAGCTATAAAGAATAGCCCTCCCGTAAGAGAGATCCATATTCCCTTTGCTTTGAAGTCAAGATTAAATGCCAAATACATGCCAATGGGGATACTTACAAACCAATAAATAATTAAAATAGTATATGAAACCATTTTCGTTTCACCTAGACCACGCAATATTCCAGTCAACGTAACTTGTAGGCCATCACATATTTGATATAGGGCGATTAGGTACATAATGGGAAGTCCGATTGCAATAACATTTATATCTGGGGTGAAAAACAGTAAAAATTCATATGGAAAAGTTGCAAAAAGAAGTGCGGAGCAAAGCATGAAAATCGATGAAAGTATTAGACTGCTTTTTATTAAAGAATTAATTTCAGTTAAGTTTTTCTCTCCAAGGGCATAACCAATTTTTACTGCAGTTGCACTTGAAATAGCAAGAGGAATCATAAAAGTAATACCTGTTAGGGTAAGTATAATATTATTAGCAGCAGACTGCTCAATACCTAGAGTGCCAATAACAATAGAGGCAAAACAAAATGCTCCAACTTCTGCAAATATGGTAAAGGCAATGGGAATAGAAAATTTAAAGACATGTTTTATAAAACTCCAATTAATACTAAAATCAATTCTTTTTACTCTTTTTAAAATATATAAAATGAGGGTAAGAGCAAGTAAGGACCTTATGATAAAACTTGATATTGCAAGTCCAACAATCCCTAATTCAGGAATAGGGCCCAGACCAAATATAAATATATAATTTAATCCAACATATAAAAACACAGCTAAAAATAAAATTATATTTAAAATAAATAAATCCTCTATAGCTTGTATGAATACTTATAATGATTAATAAATAAAAGAACCCCAAAAAGAGATTGAAAAAAAGATAATAT
>DAOVTR010000263.1 GCA_030633015.1 Bdellovibrionales bacterium | reverse complement strand
GCATCACATAGGCGTTACCCAAATTGATAATTATATTTCTCATAAAATTTTATTTGAAATGAGCAGTGCTGAAAAAAAAGACTATCACAAGCACCCGGGACTAACCCAACATCTAATTAGAAAAAGCTCACTCTCTTTATCACAAGGCTGTATCAACATAATTTTACAGCACCATGAAAGATATGATGGGTCTGGACTTCCAAATGGTAAAAAAGGCATTCATATTGAGCCTATGGCCCTACTGCTAGGAGCTGTTTCCCATATTTTTGAATATTCTGCAGGGAAGATTGACGGAAACAGTAGACCATTAAAGGCTATCTTGAATAATTTAAAAAACAAAACACTTACTGCTGGACTTGAGTTCGAATTTGGCGATACTATATATAACAATTTAATTAATATTATTAATGAAGAAAAACAAATTTTAAATATAGCTGCTTAGGAGTTTATTATGGCAATAAAAGCTGACATGAAAATACTTGTCGTGGATGATATGGCAACCATGAGAAAAATTATTAAAAACATGCTTGGACAAATTGGATTTGAAAATATTGCAGAAGCTGACGATGGTGCAACTGCATGGCCTAAGATCCAAGATGCAATTGAAGCAGGCGACCCCTACGAATTCATTGTATCAGATTGGAATATGCCAGATATGAATGGCCTTGATTTATTAAAAAACATTAGAGATATAGATAGCTTAAAAGATCTACCGTTTCTTATGATTACTGCAGAATCAGAACAAGGGAATGTTGTTATTGCTGTTAAAGCTGGAGTAAGTAACTTTATTGTAAAGCCATTTTCTGCTCAAGTACTTAAAGAAAAAATAGATAAAATTTTTAATAAATAAGAAGGTTCTGTATGAGCATCGTTGATGATCCTGCAATGAAAGAAATTGTTGATGATTTTTGTAATGAGGCTACTGGCCTATTTGAAAAATTAGAATCCTCACTTGAAATTTTAGAAGATAATCCTGTAAACCCACAGGAACTTGAAAATTTTGGACAGGTCATCGATAGAATAATGGGAGCAGCAAAATCTATTGGTGCTGATGAAATTGCAAAATTTTGTGAACTAGGCAAGACAATAGGATATAAATCAAGCCAAACAAATGATGAGCCCTTGTTAAATGTAGTAGTAGCAATTTTATTTGATACAGTTGATTTACTATCTAAGATGGTAGAACAACTTCGTACTGGTAACTCAAAACCTCTTAAAGGGCTAAATACGGCTGCTTTTGCAACTAGACTTAAATGGTTATCCGAAAAATTTAAAAATATTGAAAGAGCATCATGTATTATAGAGGATCCTGAGAAGAAAAAAGAACTTTCACAAAACTCCATAGACGACTTAATGGCCAGTCTGGGGTTATAATATGCTGGAGCAACTGATGACACAAAATACAAATTTTTTAGAATTTTCTAAGCCATTTATTGAAGCTGCTAAAAATGTTTTTGAAACAATGGTTTTTACTAAACTTGAACCCAAAAAACCGTATATAAAAAATGATACAAAATCAAAAGGTGATATCTCTGCTGTCCTTGGAATGACAGGAGAATTAACTAATAAAGCTGGTGAAAAAGTTGACTTCAAAGGGATGCTTGTTATTTCTTGGCCATATGATTCATACTTTAAAGTTGCAAGTGCTATGCTGATGGATACTTACACTAAATATGATGATGAAATTGCTGATGTTGGAGGGGAAATTAGCAATATGATTATGGGAAATGCAAAAAGAGATCTTGCAACGCTTGGATACCAATCAAACATGTCAATACCATCAATGATCGAAGGCGCAGGCCATACTATTAAATACCCTTCCGGAACCACTGTAATTGTAATTCCAATAAATTCAGCACATGGTGAAATGTTTATGGAACTTTGTTACAGAGATGACTAAAACTCATTAAATGGTAATTCATTAGTGCCCTTCCAACTATTTAAAGAAATATCCAAATGATCAAACCTATTTTTATTTATTAAATCTTGTTCTTCAGATTCTTTAATTTTTTTATCTAAAATATTTATTTGGGCGTATGTCAACAAAAGTCCCTGATCACTTTTTGAAAAATCCATATAATGCATATCTGTCCACGTTCCAGTATTTATAAACATGGATCCATCTTGATAAGTCCTAAATGTTGGTAGATGGGTATGGCCCATTATTAGAACCTTCGTATTTGAAGCATATCTTAAAAGATCTTGAGTTAAAGATTCATAATCTTTAAATAAAATAGTTTCTCTTTTGATATGTTTAATAAACTTATTTAAACTTTTACTTTGTTTAAAAAAATATATGAATCTCACCATGAAAAAATAATATAAAGAAGAAAAAGCAAATCTTAGAGTAAATAAAGTATCATAAATTAAACCATTTATAATAAATTTCTTTACAGGTCTTACTGCATCAATATCACTTCTTTCTGATTTGAATTTATTTAAAACTCTAATTACATAGTATGATCCCCAAGGTGGAATAAAATATTTTTCTCCTTTATCGTCTTCAACAATTGACTTTGAAAGTTTAAATCTATTAGAGACATCGTATTCGTGTCCATGCTTGATAGACACGCCTTCAACTGGTCGATACTCGCCACTGTGATCAAAGAATATTTCAAAATTACTCCATAAATCTTCAGGTATTTTACTAAGAAGATACTCTCTTAAAGATGGGAATGCCATTTCAGCATCATGATTGCCCAACATATAAACAATTTTTTTCTTTTTAATTTTAATAAATTCAATAAAACCATCTAATACTTCACCATGAGCTTCCAAAATTATTTTAAACTTATCTAATGCTGCTTTTTCACTCCAAAATTCATCATCAAAATACTTAACAAACGGCACGGCCAAGAAATCAAACACGTCGCCATTTAAAATCAATTCCACATCTTTATTTGCGTAATCTCCACTTGAATAATATTTTAAAAACTCAACTAACTCTTTGTCATAATGAAATTCTTCCAAATGATTTTTTTTATTTTCAAACATTGTACCAGCTCCCAAATGAAGATCTGATAGAACAAGAAAAACTTTATTTATTTTATCTTTTTGGAGGAATCTCATAAGACTTCTTTCCTAAGACCAGCTCTACTTCTTGAAATGCTGGTACTAACGGAACAAAGAAAACCCTTTGCTCTTTAATTTCATCAATAGTGACTGACTGATATTTACCTGGCGCTATTGCAACAAATGATATGCTCTTTCCTCCATCAGTAACTACTTGTCCGACTAGTTTTGTCAACATCCTGTTAGAAATAATTACATTCAGCCCTTTAGTATATTTTGAAACCGAAAGTACTTTAATTTTTTTATCAAAAATATCAACTATAAATGCATCAGATTTTTCATTTGCTCGTATAGTAAAAATATTAAAAAAAATTAATGATGATGCCAGTACAAATTTAATTTTATTGTTCATAATAAATATTTTAACAATTGTTTAACAATCCATATATAGCCACTTTATGACGGTAAATTATTCACTTCTCTTTCAAAAACACCACTATTTATGTTTATTTTTGATTTTTCCGATAAATGAGTTGGAGAAAATATGTTTAATTATTTAAGAAACAAACTACCACGTACAGCTAAAGTTAAAATTAGGAAAAATGATCCACGATTAATATTTTTAGAGAGT
>DAOVTR010000278.1 GCA_030633015.1 Bdellovibrionales bacterium | reverse complement strand
TTAATAGAAACAAAATTCATCATGAAAATAATGAATACAACATATATTCAAAGTTCGGTTTAGGAGTGGCCTCGAAAACAGAAAGAGGATTCTTTTGTGGAGTAACACCACTAGTTGGCATAAAATATACCGGATTTCTCGATGAGCGTATGAATGAATCATTTCAAGCATTAATTGGAAGTAGAATCAATCTATTGTATTCATTTGAAGATAGACTATTGATAAATATCTCTGGTGACCTAGAGTGGAACTTCAATAACGTTTTATGGTATTCAAAAATATTATCAAGTATTAAAATCACAAGAGACTTATCTATATTTATTGGGGATGATATTGCAAAAAGTAAGTCTCGATATCACTTTGGTATTAATTTTCGTTTCTAATTTTAATTAGTCCGAAACCGGATGAACCACATACGAACCACAGCTGTTTTACGAACCTGATTTCCTGAATAATTTTAAAGAGTTACCGAGTTATGGTGCCCAGGAGAGGACTTGAACCTCCACACCTTGCGGCACTAGATCCTAAGTCTAGCGTGTCTACCAATTTCACCACCTGGGCCAATTACCTGAATACAAAGTTTTACTTATTAATTAATAAACTGACAAGCATAAAATCTAACGCAGCAGTCTATCCTTTCTCATAGACATCTAAAGCCGACTTATATTTGGCTAGTTTCTTATCTAAGATATCCATAGTATTTTTAAAAACTGCATTTTCTTGTTTTAAAACATTTAACTCTTTTTTGGCAGCTGCAACGTCTGATGTTGATTTTCTTAGGCCCTGCTCAAACTTCTGATTTATGGTCTCTAGCTGTTTAATTTTAAATTCATGGGCCTTATTAGGCTTATTTTCAACAGATTGACCAGATGCTGGAGTATTACTATTTTCAACCGTAGAGTGAGTTTGTGCCTGTAAAAATATATTTTTTTGATTTAACTCTTTTATTTTTAAAGTAGCTTGAGCAAAATTTGCATTTTGACTTCTTGACTCTTGCTCTAATTGTTCAATTTTTAATTGAGCATCTTTTAATGTGCTGTCACTGTCCTTATTTAAATTTCCCCCAGAAATTTTTTCTTTTAATTTATCAAATTTATTATTAAATAGATCTAACTTATGAGATAGCTCTCTATTTTCTGCTTTTTGATTATTAAGTTGCTTAATAGCTAATTCATATTTTTCTCTAACATGAACCATCTCTTCTTTACTGGTACTAAGTAGGTTCTCTTTTTTGAGCATATCCATATTCTCACTTAATTGAGACAATCGATTTTCTGCAGTCGTAAGCAGTCCCTTGAAGGAGCTATTTTCTTGGCGCAAATGGTCCAGCTCTTCAAGATCTATTGCATCTCCTTGTGTAAGACGATGAATTGCTGACTCTTCTAATTTCTTAGTCAAAGAGTCCACTAAATGTTCTTTCTCTTGCAACCTATCTTTAATATTTTTTTTCAACCTGTCGTAAGCATAATTTTTAGTTTCAATGGTTTTTGTTGCACTTGCCAAAGAGTTGGCCATTGCCTGAACAGACTCTGAAGAACTTAAATCAAACTGATTAAAAGTTTTATTAATCTCAGACAACGATCTGTTTTTTACATGAAGACCATCAATTACCTTACTCATTAATTCAATTTGTTTTTTTTGTTTTAAAAACTCCTGTTTTATTTTCAAGTCATCAACATCATTTTGATAGGTATCAACAACCGTTTTAAGATCATCAAATATTTCAACATTCGCAAATAGGCTTTTTGAATTTTCGAGCACTCCGCTTACTAACGTTTTTGCATCAACTTCATTTATACCAAAAACATCAGAAACAACTTCGATTAAATCAGATTCAAGCTGCTCAATTGATCCTCCACCTTTTTTTACTTTTTCAACAGTAGTCTTAATACGACTAAGAAGTTCTGATTTTTTTGAATTCCAAAGATCAGATTGAATTTCAAACCCTCGATCTGTCATTAAAAAACGTTGATCAACGTCTATTTCGTCAACACTCCCCTTAACTAAGGTAGATTCATCCGTAATATTTTCCGTTACGCCATGAATGACCATTTTCCCTTGGTCATCTACAACAGGGCTACCTTCAATCAATAAGTTTGCACTCTCTGCGTCCATTAAATCAAAAACATCATTTACTTTCTCAGCATAAGCATCTAATTGATCTCCACTGCCTTCTAATCTTTGTTCAAACTTATTTTTATTTTCTTCAATCATTTTCAGAATAGATGAATCCCAAAGCACCCTTAGAATCAACTCATAATCACTATCAGTTAACTTTTTAATAATTCTTTCATTTGGATAATCTGCAATGTAGTTTTTTACGTCCCTAACCGAGAGAGTTGAAACATCTTTTGGATAGGCTTCTTTTTTCCTTAATTCATGAACAAATGATATGAGTTTCTTGATTAAAATAGGAAAACCCATCAACCAATTGGAACTCATATCCAATAGATTTAATAGCGCTGGATCCTTACCAATATCCTCTATCTTTTCATTTAATCTTTTTAAACTTGAATCAATTAATACTTCTGGTCGATGTTTTATCTCTTCCCATTTTTTTTGAGTCTGCTCTATACTTACAATGCTATTAAAACATATTGTTGAAAAAAAATTAGTATCATCAATATATGCTTTAGAAAACCAAGCAGCAGTAAATACAACTTTTGAAGACCTTTTCAGATGATAGATATCAAATATATGAGAAAGATTAGCGCACATTCTAAACAAATATTTAAACGGATCTGATCCCTCAACCTCTCCAAATGAATCCTGGATATAATCAATCGAAAATTTATTAACTGATACCTGTGCCTGAACTAAAAATGTATTATCGCTTTCGCCATAGTCAATCTCAAATGGAACATCCAATACACCTCTCTGTTTTAGGTAACCCAAATATGAAATAAGAGAAATAACATAGTTTTTAATAGAGATTATATTAAATCCTCTTCGAGCACTATCAGCTGAAATCAAATCACTATAATACCCAGATCCTAGTAAGTCGGTTATTTTAAGTGTTTTAAAGCTTTCTAAAATACCCTCATACGAAAATTCAGATCTTAAAGTCGCGGGTGCTGTAAAAAATCGTCTGATAATAATTTGAACTGATTCAACATTAAGTAAGCTTTCATTTATAATTGCTTTTCCGTTGTACCGAATAAAATCATTTTTATTTTTAACTTCCGAAAGGGAAACTATTGGTATATTTTGCTCAACCGTTTTATACAAATCATTTATTGATGAAAAAGATTTATTGTGATCTCGTATAATTATATATGATAATTTATTCTCTTTTAAATCATCAATATTATCATGGACGGTTAATCCATACTTTTTAAACAGCTTTTCCAATTCAGCATTAAAACGCCCTGCTAAATTAAGAATATATCTTTTTTGCAATTTCTTGGCCATACTATGCAGTTTCCTTATCTACAAAAATATTTTCCAAC
>DAOVTR010000128.1 GCA_030633015.1 Bdellovibrionales bacterium | reverse complement strand
ATTCTTCCATCTTTGATTCGTTCAACACTAACATCTGAACGTTTATTAGTCATTACTAAATCACGGATGGTATTACCTTCGTTTTGGGTAAAACGAGGATATTTGCCATTTAATGTATAATCTTTGTTACTACCATTTTGTGGTTGTGCTCGTAAATTATTTTTTGATGTTTCTCGTCTCAAGCAACTATGTAATACTTCACCAGCACAAATAGAACCTCCTAAAAGTGTCCCCAAGAAAATGAAGCCAGTTTTCGCTCTTTCTATCTTTCTTCTGGTCATATATTTGCTTTTTATAGATGATGGGGAAATAACGACAGGAATAAAACCTATTTATGTTGATATAAGTTTTCCATTAACGGCAGAATATGAAAATGAATCGCAGGCTTCCTCCTTGTATCGCAGCGGAGTTGATTTTTATCGTAAAGGAAAGTATTTAGATAAAGTTAAGGCATCAAAAAAGTTTGTTGCGTCGTTAGAAAATAAATTTTTTAACAATCCGGCCCTAGAAAAATTGGTATTAACATATGCTGAGATTTATCCCAATACCTTTAACAAAGAAAAAGCAAATACAACGTTATATGGTTTGATTCAGTTTGGTAAAAGTAAGTTGTATTCAACTCACGATATGGCCCTTGGAACAGCAACTTATTATATGCATTTAAAAAAATATAGAGCGGCAATCGATATTATTGAAAACTTTCTTCGGCATGGACAAGGATTTCAAGAAAAACTTTCATTATTAAAAGAGAATATAGAAAAAGGAAAGTTTTCCAATATAATATTAAAGGACCTTACTGCAAAATTAGCTGATGAGTTTATTGAAGAAGATCAGGTTAAGCAGTTAAAGGGTAAAATAAGTCTAATTAAGCAAAAAAGAAGAGAGTATAAGAAATTAAAGAAAAGTTATTCTGTTTCTCGTCCAACCTTAAAAATGATGGGTGTTTATCTTGAGCTTTATCTTAGTGTCAGTGAGTTTTCTAAAGCGAGAGAAGTGTTTGAAAAGCTAAAAAATGAAGAAAATATGCCGCTTGAAACTTATATTGCGATTGCAAGATTTTTAAGATTTGATGAGAGGTATGATCTTGGAAAACAATATTTAATTCAGGCAAGTAAAAAATATTCAAATTTTGCTTTAGTATGGATTGAGTTTTCAGAATATATTTTAAAAGAAGGAGATTCAAAAAAATTTAAACAACTAATTGATGGCATTGAAGTTTTGAAAGCAGAAAACTCTCCAATATATTATGGAAAATATTTAGAGTATTTAGGGATTTATAACGCAATGATGGGTCAAAATGAAGAGGCTGCGAAAAACTTTAAAAAAGCGTTGAAAATTAATGAGTCAAATGAGCTCATCTCTAAGCTTGCTTCTTTAGAGTTGGGTGGCAGTAAAAGCGTTGAATCTTTAATAATTGAAAGTAAAATAATTAAATTAATAAAAAAATCAAAGGAAATGGAAAAAGATTACAATTGGGATAAAGCTTTTTCTTACGCAATTGAAGCTGTTGACTTGAATCGAGAGTATATTCCTAGCAAACTACAGTTATCATCAATTCAAATAAAAAGAGGATATTTTAGGGAATCGATAGACACTCTTCAGTCGATTTTTGAAAAACATCCTACCAATAAAGATGTAATTTACTCATTAATCAATGCATATATTAAGGCACATAACTTTGACGAAGCAATTAAGTTTATTCAAATAGCAGGAGGAACAAAGCTTTTAATGACTGATATGCATGAGACGACGATGGCCAAATATCATAAGGCTACGGGGAATATTTTAATGGCCATAAAAAGTTATGAAATTAGTCTCGGGAGAAATCCCGTTAATGATGATAATTATTATCAATTATCAAAGATTTTTTTAAAGCTGAGACAGTATAAAAGATGTAAAGATCAGGTTTTGAAGGCATTAAGTTTAGATCCGGAAAACGTTAATTATCTTTCACTGTATAGCAAAGTTTTATACGAGCTAGATGGTGTTGATGTTGCTATTGGATATATTCGAAAGATTTTAAAGAAACATCCTAAAGATCCCAAACTTCTCAGTGATATTGCTATTTATTATTATAAAAGTGGTAAGCAAAAAGAATTTTTATATTATAAAAAAATAGTTGAAAGCTTACCTTTGGCCGACATTGATTTTTTTGATTTTTTAATTAGTACTTCTAAGTTAGAAGATAATCCTAAAGATGTTATTAAATATTCCAAGGCTCTTTTGAAGTTATTGCCAGGTGAGCTTGAGATAAGACTTAGGCTTGGTGAAACTTATTTAGAAATAGGAGAAGTTGACCATGCCCGCAAGATGTTTCTAAGTATAATTGACAGACTGGATACATTTCCTAGTGCAAATTATTTTCTTTCTCTTATTTCGTTAAAAAGGAAAAATCTTGGCAAGGCACATCAGTATGCTGATGAAGAAATAAAAATCAACCCGAATAAAGAAATTGGTTATTATGCAAAAGGGCAAACATTTAAGGCAGAAAAAAAATATACAGATTCGATTCGTTTGTTAGAAAAAGCAATTTCAATAAACGGTAATAACGTAGATGTTCTTTTATCATTGGGAGATTTAAAGTATCGCCAAAATTATTATGAAGAAGCGAGAGAATATTTTCTTCGCTCCTATAAACTTGATGAAGGTAATCCAGAAATTAGTAAAAAATTGGGATATGTTTATAAAGATATTGGGCAAGCTGCTCTTGCAATTGAATATTTTAAGGCATACCTTAGCTTGTATCCAAACGCACCAGACAAGGGTGTTATTGACCGAACCATAAATGCCCTAAAATTTTGAGGTTAAAATGCATGACATAAAACAGTTTGTTGAGCAAACAGATTTTGTAAAAGAAAATTTAAGTAGAAGAAAGTTTGATGTTTCTATAATAGATAAGGTTCTTTTGTTAAATCAAGAGAGAAAGAAATTGTTGTTTTTGGTTGAGCAGCAAAGATCAGAAGTGAAAACATACTCTAAGAGTATTGGTAAGTTAAAGAAAAATGGAGACGATGCAACTGTTTTGATGAATAAGGTTTCACAATTAAAACTAAGCATTGATCAAGAAAATAAAAAATTAGAAGATGTTTTAATAAAACAAAATGAACTATTGTCAATTATACCAAATTTAGTTGATGAAGCTGTACCAACAGGATTGACTGAGGATGATAATATAGAACTTAAAAAGTGGGGAGAGCCGACTTCATTTGACTTTGAACCTAAAGATCATGTTTATCTTGGTGAAAATCTTAAAATGCTAGACTTTGAAAAAGCAGCTCAAATAACAGCTTCAAGATTTGTAATATATAAAGGTAAGCTTGCTAAGCTTGAAAGATCCTTAATAAATTATATGCTTGATAAACTAGAAAAGAGTGATTATTTAGAAATTATTCCTCCGTTACTTGTTAATTCAGAGACCATGTATGGAACAGGTCAACTGCCTAAGTTTGAAGAGGATTTATTTAAAGTGGAAGGAAGACCTTGGTATCTCATTCCAACGGCAGAGGTTCCTGTTACAAATCTTAAAAAGGGAGAGCTATTCCCAGAACAAGAACTGCCGTTACGATATTGTGCTTATACACCATGCTTTAGAAGTGAGGCTGGATCATATGGTAAAGATACAAGAGGGCTTATTAGGCTTCATCAGTTTAACAAGGTTGAAATGGTAAATATTGTTTCACCAGAAAGTTCTGACGAAATTCATAATGAAATGATAGATATGGCCTGCTCTGTTTTAGAAGATCTTAATCTTCCCTATCGGGCCGTGCTTTTGTGTGGAGGAGATATAGGGTTTAGTGCAAAAAAATGTATTGACCTTGAAGTTTGGCTTCCTGGGCAAAATAAATATAGAGAGATATCTTCAATTTCTAATTGTGGAGATTTTCAGTCAAGAAGGGCCAATATTAGATATAGGGATAAAAACAGTCGGCCAAGGTTTGCTCATACCTTAAATGGCTCCTGTTTGGCGGTCGGAAGAACAGTTGTGGCCATTTTAGAAAATTATCAACAGCAGGATGGCTCAATCATTATACCAGAAGTACTTAGGCCATATACTGGATTTGATATAATCTCTGCTTGTTAATAATCTCTAAAGTTGACTTTTATGTGTAGGAAAAAACTTTCTAAATAATTTAAATATTAATATTGTGTAATTTGTTTATAATTAAAATCTACAAATTATAATAGGAGTTATATATGAAGTTTATTAATTTATTGTGCCTTAGTGTATTATTATTATCCTTTCAGGCTTATGGAGCAAAGTGTTCTAAGAGTTCAATCGTGACAAATACAAAAAAGGCTTGTGAAATTTGGAAAAAAAGTAAAATGGCTGGATGTGAAGAGATAAAGAAACTTAAGTATTGTAGAGGCAGTTACAACTGGGTCCAATCAGCAGTAAATGAAAATTATGTTATTTTATGTCATCAAACAAAAAAATTGGTTTCGACTATGGAAAAACCGAAGAAACTTTTAGGAAAAGCGGTTGGAGGTTTACTTCTTTTTGACCTGTTAAATGATTTTGGACTGAAGTCAAACGCTACAGAGGGACAATGGATTCGATATATGTGGGCCAAGCCAGGTCAAGACCACCTAAGCCCTAAAGACACTTATTTATTGAAATGTGACGATGCTGTTATTGGTGGTGGTGCTTGGAATTGTAAGGATTGCCCAAAGGTTGATACTCCTGCAAAATATAAAAAATAATTTATTGATAATTTAAATTACCGAGAGAGGGAGTTTTGATGTTTAGCTAGGAAGCTAGGTTGTTTTTTATCATAATTTCCATCTCGGTAATTAGTATTGTTCTCGTTTCAATATTGATGTTTGTTGTTTCTAAATAAAATCTTGAGGATCCATCTATAGTTGCTCAAGAGTGATTAAGGTTAATTCATGGAACATAAACTTGGGATATCAACACGACGCGCCGTCTCCATAAATTAATAGAATTAGTATTGTCATTGGAAAGATTTCCAATTAATATGAATTACCAAAAATGTGGAGGATTGGCTGAGTGGTTGAAAGCGGCGGTCTTGAAAACCGTTGAACCTCACGGTTCCGCAGGTTCGAATCCTGTGTCCTCCGCCATTAACTTATTTGGAGACGTGCCCGAGTGGTCGAAGGGAGCACCTTGCTAAGGTGTGGAACTGCTTGCGGTTCCGTGAGTTCGAATCTCACCGTCTCCGCCATTTTTTTTAACCTTTTTTAATTTCAATGTTTCTTCTAGGTATTGTTGAGCACTTTCAATTTATTCATATTTCATTTTTACTCTGAGAATTTGTTATAAAATGGAAATGAATTTAATTGATCGTATTCAAACCGCAATAAAAGTACCAACTAAATTATTAGAATAATCTATGAGGTAATTGAAATAATAATAATTATCTTTCTGTAAAATAAATGCAGAAATTTCAAAGGAAGAAAAGATGGAGCAAGCTAAACAAGCAAAATAGTCCATAAAAAGAAGCATTTGGAATAGTTAAAAATTCTTATTAAAATATAATCTTATTTGTGCTTTATGTGAGGTTAAATGTTTAAAAAAATTCAAGTAGCAGATAACGTCAATAATCCTATTAAATCGTTTATGAAAAAGACTTGTGCCTTTTATTTAACTTTTATTGCTTTAATTCTTTTTTATTTT
>DAOVTR010000180.1 GCA_030633015.1 Bdellovibrionales bacterium | reverse complement strand
CTTCATATCCTGTTTTTGAATAAGAAATTGAAACATCATAGGTCTTTAGCAAATTACTAATTTGATAAGAAAAAACTTTTGAATTATCAACAATCAATACATTTTTACAGCCACCTATTTTTTTTGATAGTTGCTTTTTAATATCATCATTAATTATTTCTAACGAATTATCATTTGTTTCTTTCTTTTCTAGCTTTGACTTTATTATGTCTACAAGCTCCAACAGTCCCTCAATTTTTATTGACTTGGACCAATCCTTTTCATCTGACATTTCAACAAGTCTATCTTCTAATTTATGACAAATTAAACTAAGACCATTTAGACCAAACGATCCTGCAGACCCTTTGATAGAATGCACTTCCCTTAAAATAAAAGTATAACGATCTCGAGTAAAACTTTCGTTATCAATCTCCAAGATTTTATTTTCTATTTCTAATACATGATCAGGAAGACTTCTTAAGTAGTCTTCCTGTAAGAGTCTAAATCCATCTTCCACAATTTTCCTATTTTATATACTTGTTGTATTCTCTGTTGATTTTTTAACAGATTCTTTTCTTAAATAACTTGGAGTATCTAATTCTTCCTCGTCAAAATTTATAAATCCTAATTTTTCTGCAATTGATTTTGCTCTTGCTCCTGTTGTTTTGCTTCTATCAAAATGTTGTCCCGTCGACTTTATTAAATCGACTCTATCTACTTTTTGAGATGTTTTTTCTCCATTTTGTCCTTGTTCAGGATTTGATTTTGTTGCTTCATATTTTGTAGCTGCCTCTTTAATAGAATCTAGCAATAGCGATCCTGAATTTCTATCGTATTTTTGCTGTTGCTTTGGTTGAGCACTTGTCACTTTTTCGCTTGAATACGACGGACGATCAATGCTTTCGTTGTCAGTTTTTTTATCCTCAATAGAAATATTCTTTTCTTCGGATATGGTGCTAAATTTCAAATTATTTGTCGACTTTAGCTCTTCTTCAACAAAGGCTAGTCTAGGAGAAGAACTAGAAACTCTCTCTTGCCCACCAAGGCCTGTAGCAATAACAGTAACCTTGATGTCTTCCCCCATATTATCATCAATCACTGTTCCAAAAATTATTTCTGCATCTTCATCGGCAGCTTCCATTATAAGTGTTGCTGCTTCATTTGCCTCATGCATACTAAGAGTTGAGCTTCCGGTAATGTTAACAATAATTCCTGTTGCTCCATCAATTGTAATATCCTCTAACAAAGGAGAACTAATTGCTTCTGTTGCTGCTTTTATTGCTCTCTCTTCACCTGAACATGTTCCCGTTCCCATTAGGGCCAGCCCTTTATTTGCCATGACAGTACTAACATCAGCAAAATCAGCATTAATGTGTCCTGTCTTATTAATCAAATCAGAAATACCTCTTACTGCATTTAATAAAACATCGTCAGCCTTTTTAAATGTTTCAATAAGAGAGAGACTTTCACCTGCTAAAAAAAGTAACCTTTGGTTAGGAATCGTTATTAAAGAGTCTACTGATTCTTCTAAGATTATAATTCCTTCATTAGCCTGCTTTGATCTTTTTTTTCCTTCAAACAAGAATGGTTTGGTTACAACACCAACGGTTAAGGCGCCCAATTCTTTGGCCAGCTTAGCAATAATCGGAGCAGCTCCCGTTCCTGTGCCTCCCCCCATTCCAGCAGTAATAAAAACCATATCCGATCCCTGAAGAACATCAGTAAGCTTTTCATACTCATCTAAAGCAGCCTTTCTTCCAATTTCAGGATTCGCTCCTGCTCCCAGACCTTTTGTAATTTCAGCGCCGAGCTGAACTTTTATGGGTGCTTTGGATGCATTTAAAGACTGAAGATCAGTATTTGCAACAATATATTCAACACCTGTTAGGCCCTCTTGAATCATTGTATTTACAGCATTGCAACCGCCTCCTCCAATTCCTACAACTCTAATTTTTGCACAACCTGTTAACTCATTACTATTGTTTTCTGAAATTTCAAACATAACTTCCCCCTAAAAAATTTCTTTAAATACTGACTTTAAAGAACTACTCAGCTTATTTATTAAATCTGGATGATCTTCTGTCATCTTTGTATAGTCCATATCCACACTATTTTTATTAGCTTCAAGCAGTAAACCTAAAACCGTTGAATACTGTGGGTTTTGCATAATATTTGTCATTCCACCAAATGATATTGGGTATCCAATTTTTGTTGGAGCATCTAATATATATTCTCCAATTTCTGGTAAGGCCTGAATAAGCGCCCCGCCTCCAGTAAGGATATACCCTCCTGTAATTTGATCATCAATATCTTTTTCTTCTATAATCGACTTAATTATTGTAAAAAGCTCTTCAGCTCTTGCCCCTAAAACTTTTGCTATAACACTTAATTTAACTTCTCTTGCTCTTACTCCTGCAAGTCCTTTTACTGTTATTTTCGCTGTTTGATTTAGCTTTTCAGCAAGTACACTTCCGTGATTAATTTTTATTCTTTCTGCCTCTGCATGAGGAATTTTTAGAGCGACGGCCAAATCATTTGTAAAATGATTTCCTCCAACTGGAATTATTTCAGAATGAATTAAACTTCCATCTTTCCAAATTGCAATATCTGTTGTTCCGCCACCGACATCTATTAGCACAACTCCAAGTTCTTTTTCTTCTATTGTCAAAACAGAGGTCGAGGAGGCTATTGGTTGCAAAGTAATTGCCTCTGCCTTCACTCCTGCTTCCTCTACGCATTTAACTAAATTTTGAATAAGAGCAACAGAGCCTGTTACAACATGAACATGAGCTTCAAGACGAACTCCGCACATTCCAACGGGATTTTTTATTCCTTCTGTATTATCAACTTTATATTCTTGTGGAATTACATGAAGAATTTCTCTATCCGACGGTATTACTATTGCCTTTGCTGCTTCTAAAACCCTCTCAACATCTTCTTGAGTTATTTCGCTACCCTTAATTGCAACAACACCAGAACTATTAAAACTATAAATATGACTTCCAGCAACTCCGATGGTTGCTCTAGTAATATCAACCCCACCCATCAATTTAGCTTCTTCAAGAGAGCACTGAATTGAACTAACTGTTTTACCAATATTTACTACTGAGCCCTTTTTAAGACCATGACTAGGATGTGTTCCGATTCCGATAATTTCTAAATCATCTTTAGAGCTAGAAACTCCAACCAAAGTACATACCTTCGTTGTTCCAATATCTAACCCTACAATTATATTCTTTTCATTCATAGAGATTCCTTTCTCACGAGTTAGGCTGATTCATTCTGCCCAGAAGTGCTTTTACTATTTCAACGCACCTCTTAAAATTTTAAAATTTGTCATTGAACTTGACAACTACTTTTTTGGAATTTGTCATATTGATTATTGCTGGAATCTTTCTTTTACTAATCATATAGCCAATTATCTTATCTAGCTTAACTAATTTATCCTTCCAATTGCTAATTCCTAAGAAAACACTCGCAGGAAAACCATTTATTGATAAAATTATTGTTAATTCTGCTGATTTATCTAAAATTATTTCAGAAAGATGTTTCTTAACTCTATTTTTCATCCCCTTAACTAATCTACTTATCTTTTTTTGAAGCTTATCATCTTTCATTTCATCAACAGGCAGGGCCAAAAAGGGGAGTTCTTTAGTCAACTTTTTTTCATTTTTAAGCATCACTTCGTATGTTGGATCGTATAAATCTCCCGTACTTACCAATATTGCATCATAAGATTCCAGTCCATTTTCTCGATAAACCTGAACTTTCATCAATGGCCTTGGACAATCAAAACTTAATTTCAAAAGTTTTTTTAAAGGATTATATTGAATTTAGTAATCTGAAATAAAATGCTCATCTAGCAAATTATCATTAATTATTTTTTCTTTTACCGCTTTTAATGATCTATTTTCTTCGAAAGTTTTTACTAATTTGAGTGTTAATGTACCAGCAGTTCTTGAAGGACAATAACCAAAAGAAGATCGATATTTAACTTTCTCTTTTTGGTTTAAAGGACTCTCGTCTATAGAAGATTGAACATTTGTTAAAATACAACACAATCCCATAAATATAAAAAAAGATCTCTTTTTTATATATATTCCTCTTGTTTAACCTCTAATTCAAAATCTATACCATAACTTAAATTCAATTCTTTTTTTACAAAATCTATCATTTCAAAAAACTCAACAGAAGATGCCTCTCCAATATTTTCAAAAAAATTAGCATGCATATTGCTTATTTTAATTCCTTTATAGGTAAATCCCTTTAAGCCCATTATATCTATAAAATGACCGGCTCGACAAGTTATGTCATTAATATAATTTTTAAAAATAGATCCACAGTTATTACTACTTGATGGCTGTGATTTACTTCTTGAAATGAGATAATTTTTAATTTTTTCTGATATTTTAGGAGAAAAACCAAAATTACATATTTTTGCCCCTACAATAATGTCTCCATCATTTAAAAAATTATTTCCTCTATATTTAAAATCCTTGCTTGTGACATTAACTGTTCTTTTTACTCCCAAACGATCAATTATTATAACAACTTGTACAATCTTACTAATTTCAGATATGTTGTGAAAAAGGAGGCAGAGCAGCTCTTTTTTTTGCACATTTGTTTTTTATTCTGCCCATATATGATTCAGATCGG
>DAOVTR010000125.1 GCA_030633015.1 Bdellovibrionales bacterium | reverse complement strand
TCTAGATTAACTTTATTATCTTTATTGAAAATTAATTTTTCTTGTAAAAGAAGTTTCAAATGTTCTTTGCTTAGATTTTTCATAAGTCACCATTGTTATAATTTATTAACGTATCGTAAAATAAATAAATAAATCAACTTTTTTAAGATAGTTGATGGAATGGGTCGGAGATGTAACCGTTATATTTTGATGTTTATGCACTAGCTCTTATTTTTAATATATTTTTGACATATTATAACTGATCAAAACCTCTACTTGGAGTAATAATGCAAAATTTTATTTTTCAAAATCCGACTAAAATATTATTTGGAAAAGGTCAGACGTCTCAAATTGGAGTTGAAACTTTAGTATATGGAAAAAAAATTATGCTTTTATTTGGTAGAGGAAGTATAAAAAGTAACGGAGTATTTAAGGCCGTAATTGAGAGCTTTTCTGATGCGGGAATTGCCTGGCTTGAATATGGTGGAGTACAGTCAAATCCGACATTAAGTTTTGTTAAAAAAGCTATTTTAGATTTTAAAGAGGAAAATCTTGATGTAATAGTTGCTGTTGGAGGAGGGAGTGTTATTGATACTGCAAAAGCAATTGCTGCCGGAGTATATTATGATGGAGATGTCTGGGATCTTTTCGAGGGAAAAGCAAAGGTAGAGCGGGCCGTTCCAATTACTACAGTGTTAACACTTGCTGCAACTGGATCTGAAATGAACAGTGGTGGAGTTATTACAAATGAAGAGACTAGACAAAAATTTAATTTAAATAGTAATCACCTTTTTCCTAAAGTCTCTGTGTTAGATCCTGTAAATACTTTTAGTGTTCCTAGAAACTATTCAATGTATGGGGCAGTGGATGCAATATCTCATGTACTTGAAGGTTATTTTTATAATGGTGATAAAAATACCGTATTACAAGACAGATTCGTAGAGTCAATTATTAAAACTATAATGGAATCTGCAGAAATTATTTTGGATAATCCAAAAGATTATGAAGCTCGAGCTTCATTGATGTGGTCAGCAACTTTAGCATTAAATGGCTTGACTATGGCCGGTAGTGGTTGCTTAGGATTTCCTATGCATATGATAGAGCATTCATTAAGTGCATTATATGATATTCCACATGGAGCTGGTCTTTCTATCGTCATTCCGGCTTGGATGAAATATTATTCTCAGAAAAATCTACAGAAGTTTTCTCAATTTGCGAGTAGAATATTTAATATTAACAATGGGAATGAAAAACAAAATGCTCAAAGTGCAGTTGATTTGCTTGAGTTATGGTTTAAAAAAATAAAGGTTCCAGTTAGATTAAAAGAGGCAACTATTAGTAGTAATGAAATTGAAAATATTGCTAATAATGCTACTATGCTAGCTAAAAGATGGCATTTGACTGAATATAATAAGGAATTAATTGAAGAAATTTTACATAAAGCAGAGGAATAAATGGAGTTAGATGAAGTCATATTAAACAGAAGATCAATTCGTAAATTTACAGATTATTATGTATCTGATCAGCAAATACTTGATTTAGTAAATTGTGCAAGGTGGGCACCATCGTGGGCCAATACTCAATCTTGGAACTTTATATTGGTTAGAGATAAAGCAAAGATTAATATGATTACAGATTTATATTCTGCAACTAACCCCGCACGAACCTGTTCAAATAGTTGTAGTGCATTGTTGGTAGGGGTTTCAGAAAAAAAGGTTGCGGGATTTAAAAAAAATATTCAATCAACAAAGTTTAGTGATTGGTTTATGTTCGATTTAGGAATGGCATTTCAAAATATTTCACTTAAGGCCCATGAAATGGGACTCGGAACAGTGATTGTTGGATCCATGAATCATGAAGAAATTGCTAAAATAATTAAACTTCCTAAGACGCACACAGTTGTTATTGCAATGCCAATTGGAGAACCTGTAGATAAATCTAAAGTAGGTCCTGTTAGAAAAGAAATTCATGATATGTTGTGGCTTGATGATTTTGGGGAAAAATTTAAATAGAGAGTTTTAATAGTGTTTCGTTTTTTTTAGCAAAACAAAATCTTAGGTATCTGCTGCCATCTAAAGAGTTTTCATAAAAGGCAGAACAAGGAATTGTGGCCAATTTTTTTTCTATTATTAGTTGGCGACAGTAAGCAATATCACCTTCATAAAAATTATCAGGTATTTTGGCCAGTATAAAATAAGTTGAGCTAGGCAATAAAGGAGTTAGTTCAGATTTAGAAAGAATATCAAAAAGAATATCTCTTTTATTTTGGAAAATTTCTCTAAAATCGGGTAGATAATTATCGAGCTTTGAAAGACATTTTACTAGAGCTTCTTGTTGAGGCCTGGGAGCAGAAAAAGTAACATTTTGGTGAACTAAGTCTATTTGGGATGATAATCTAGCAGGTGCGCAGGCCCATCCAACTCGCCATCCTGTCATGCCCATTGTTTTTCCAGATGAAGAGATAGTAATAGTTCTTTCTTTCATTCCATCAATTACGGCCGGGGGAATATGTGTTGCATTGTCATATAGAAGATACTCATATACTTCATCTGAAATTAGGTAGCAGTCATGTTCTATTACAAGGTTACTTAAAAGCTCAATCTCTTTTTTAGTAAATACTTTTCCTGTTGGATTGTGAGGAGAGTTAAATATTACTGCTTTAGTTTTTATGCTAAATGCTTTTTTAAGTTCAGCTATATCAAAGTTAAACTTAGGCCCATGGAGAGTTACAATTATGGGCGTGGCATGTGCCATTTTTATGGCCGGAATATATGTATCAAAAAAAGGTTCAAAAACAATAATTTCATCTCCAGGGTTTGTGATTGCTTGGATGGTTGAAAAGAGTGCTTCAGTAGCTCCATTGGTAATGGTAATCTCTGTTTGGGAATTATATTTTAAATTATAATAATTTTCATAGTTGGCGGATATTACATCTCTTAATTTTAACAAACCTTTAGCAGGTGATGATTGATTCTTTCCGCTTGTACAAGCTTCATTTAAGTATTGATATAAATGGGGAGCACAATCAAAATCTGGTAAACCTTGAGATAGGTTTATTGCATTTTCCTTTAAGGCAAGATCGGTCATTTTTATAAAAATTGATTGATTGAAATTGGATATGATATTGGAGGTTTTTTTCATTGTAACCATCCTAACAAAAAAGAGGTAGTCACGAAATAGATAATATTTGAACCGCTTGCTTTAAGGTCTTAATTTCCTATACAATCATATGATAAATTAAGGAGCACTGCCATGAGTTTACAAGATTTGAAATCTTTTAAAAAATTAAAACAACTTAAAAAGCAGACGGAAAATATTTCTTTAAAAGATATGTTTGATGGTGATTCGTCACGTCAGAATAAGTATTCAATCGAAAATATGGGGATTTTTTTTGATTATTCAAAAAATTTAATTAACGAAGAAGTCTTAAGAACGTTATTAGATTTAGCTCGTGAGCAAAATTTAAAAGAAGAAATAAGTAATATGTTTGATGGAGAAAAAATAAATAAAACTGAAAATCGAGCAGTTTTACATTGTGCCCTTAGAAATAGAACAGGTAAGCCGGTTATGTTTGAAGGGAAAGATGTTATGCCTGAAGTTCATAATGTTTTAAGTAAGATGGAAAGAGTTTCCAATAATATTCGCACAGGTAGTTGGAAGGGATATAGTGGAAAGTCTATTAAGAATATCGTAAATATTGGCATAGGCGGATCTGATTTAGGGCCCGTGATGGTTACTGAGGCCTTAAAATATTATTCAAATAGAGAACAAAATATTTTATTTGTATCAAATATTGATGGAACTCATTTAAGTGAAACAATTAAATTTTTAAATCCTGAAGAGACTTTATTTATTGTTGCATCAAAAACATTTACAACTCAAGAAACCATGACTAATGCTGAGAGTGCTAAGAGTTGGTTGTTAGATTTTTTTAAAGATTCTAAAGCAATAGCTTCACATTTTATTGCTCTATCAACAAATGAAAAATCAGTATCAGATTTTGGAATTGATACAGCAAATATGTTTGAATTTTGGGATTGGGTAGGAGGTAGGTATTCTCTTACATCTGCAATAGGTCTTCCAATTATGATTACGATAGGTCCTCAACATTATTATGAATTATTGGATGGCTTCAGTGAGATGGACCAACATTTTTTAAATACTCCTTTAGAAAAAAATATTCCTGTTATCTTGGCACTTTTAGGAATTTGGTATAATAATTTTTGGGATGCTCAGTCTCACGCTATACTTCCATACGATCAGTATATGCATCGGTTTCCCGCTTATTTTCAACAAGGTGATATGGAAAGTAATGGAAAAAGTGTCGATAAGCAGGGAAATAAAATCGATTATCAAACAGGTCCGATTATTTGGGGAGAGCCAGGAACAAATGGTCAGCACGCTTTTTATCAATTGATTCACCAAGGAACTAAGTTAATCCCATGTGATTTTATTGGCTTTGCTCAAAGTTTAAATGTAATTGGAGATCATCATGAAAAATTAATGGCCAATTTTTTTGCACAAACAAGAGCATTGGCCTTTGGGAAAAGTAAAAGAGAGGTAGAGCTGGAAGAAAAAAATAAGCCTCTAGTTCCATTTAAAGTGTTTGAAGGAAATAAACCAACAAATACAATTATGGCCAAGAGTTTAACTCCTGCTATCTTGGGTAAGTTAATTGCGATGTATGAACATAAAATCTTTGTTCAAGGTATTATTTGGAATGTTTTTTCTTTTGATCAATGGGGAGTGCAACTTGGTAAAGTTTTAGCAAGTGGAATTTTAAAAGATTTAAATAATTCATCAAGTAAATTAGCAGGATTTGATAGTTCGACTGAAGGTTTGATTAACTTTTATAGGAAATATCAATAAAATTAGGATAGGTTGATGATTGAGTATGTAATTGAAAATAATCCAGATGATCGTATCTTGAAAAAGGCAATTGAGTTTCTTGTTGAAGGAGAATTAGTTGCTCTACCTACTGATACAAATTGGATAATTGCGGCTAACCCATATTCAAAAAAAGTGTAGAAACTTTATATAAGATAAAACATGCGTCTAAAGAAAAGCATTTCAGTCTTTTATGTAATTCTGTATCTCAGGCAAGTCAATTTGCTGTTATTTCAGACATGGCTTATAAATTTTTAAGAAAAAAAATTCCTGGGCCATTTACTTTTATTTTTATGCCAACCAAGGATATTCCTCGATGTATTAAAGACTACAAAAAAGAAAAAGAGATTGGTATTAGAATACCTAAGTCAGTTCTTTGTTCAAAATTAATTTCACTGTTTGAAAAACCTTTGATTATAACATCTATTACTCACTCCATGTTAAATGATTTGATCTCTTCGGTAGATCAACTGATAGATATTGAGTCTTCTATTTGTAGTTATCAAATTGAAGAAGCATTAGGTCATAGACTTAGTATGATAATAGATGGAGGTGTTGAAGAATTTTTAGGTGATAGTACAATCGTAAATTTTTCAAATAATGATGGAGTTCCAGAGGTTATTAGGCATGGTGCAGGAGATATTTCAGAATTATTATAAATATTTATTAATTTATTGTCTGAAATAGGTTATAAAAATTAAATATTTATTGGTTCCCGAGGTTTATATGGATAATGAAGAAAATCAAAGCATAGATGTTAAGAGCAAATTTTTTAATAAGGGCAGGGCCTATTATATTAAAGAGACCAAATCAATTTTTTTAATTGTTTTTTTTGTTTTTGCTTTTAGGTCTGCATTTTATGAGCCAT
>DAOVTR010000369.1 GCA_030633015.1 Bdellovibrionales bacterium | reverse complement strand
TTCGTGCAATAAGTTTTCTGTTTGAGATCTTCTTCAATGTTGGGTTTTTTTTCTAGAGTTGTCATTTTAATGTATTGAGTACAAGAGGTTGAGCTGGTAAATACAATCAAAATAGTAGTTAAGCTTAAAAACAGGTTTATTTTTTTATTTATATTAATCAAGGATAATTTCTTTTTCATGGTCATCATTTTCTTGTTTAATTATATCATCAACTTGATTTGATAAATCAAGCTTTTCTGCAGAACTATTTCGAGCTTGTGCGGTAATGATAATCCACATTCCGGAGCCATTTGGATTGTTATTAGATTGAGTATTTACGGCAAGTATTTTAAACCCTTGATTAATAAAATTATAAAAAATTTTATCAAATTGTTTTTCTCGGTAACCACTATTTCTTTCTGGAGGTGACGGTATATAGTATGTAAATGATTGAATTTTATAAGAATAAAATGGATTAAGTTTCTTAAAAAGATCAATACATAAATTAATTTTTGGTTTAAACATAATTAGTCCAGTTTTAAATAATAAGTTTTATTATTTTATAATAATGTTTAAAACGACGTCAAATAAAGCTTATTCTTATTTTTAATTGGAAAAGTTTTCCTCAAGTAATAAATTAATGTATTAGGTTAAATTTTAAGTTATAATAAAGTTAGTAGAAATAGGATGTTTCTACGTACATTTTAGGCAGGAAGCCGAAAATAAAGAAGGGGTCGTTTGCAGGGGCCCCTTTTTTTTTCTAATAGTAATTTTTTCTTTGAAATAACCAGTAAAATTGTTGTAAGATTTGCTAGTATTTTAAGGAGAAATTATGGAAATCAAAGTATCTTACAAGCATATTAAGTCAACTGATGTTATTGATCAAAAAATTAGCCAAAAGACCCAAAAACTCAAAAAGTTTTTTCATGGAAAAATGTATGTTGATTGGATTTGTTCATATCATGGAGAAATTAATACTGCAGAGGCGACAGTACGTGGTGATCATGTTCAGGTTCATGCCTCAGCTGATCATCATAATTTATATAAATCCATAGACGAAGTTGTTATAAAACTAGAAAAGCAAATTGCGAAGAAAAGTGAGCAACTAAAAGATAAAATTCATCGTAAAAAATTTGAAGTTGAGGAATAAAATTTAAACTATTATTTTTTAAGTTCTTTAAAAATAGTTTGAGTTAAAAATTGTTTAAATGAGTGTCCATTGTTTTCAAGAAGTTTTGGAAACATTGAAATAGGTGTCATTCCAGGGAAAGTGTTAATTTCATTTATAAAAATTTGATTATCGTTTGAAAGTAGAAAATCTATTCTTGAAAGATGACGTAAATTAAGTTCTTTAAAAATCTTAATGGCAAAACTTTTCATTTTAATAATGGTATTAGGTTCAAGTCCTTTAGGAGTAAGAGTTGTTTTGGCATTACTTTGTGTTGAGTATTTTTCATCATAGCTATAAAACTTACCGTTTGATTTTATTATTTCACCAGGTGCACTTGTTATAATATTTCCCTCATATTCATAGATGGCAATTTCAAGTTCTCTTCCAATAATTTCTTTTTCAATTAAGACACTAGGGGAGTATTTCAAAGCCTGTTTAAGCAACTCTTTACATTGCGGTGCTTGATCTGTTCTATAGCATCCAATTGATGAACCTTGACTGGCAGCTTTTATAAATATGGAATCCCATTTCTTTAAAGAATTTTGAACTTGAGGAAGATCATCCATTGAATTTGCAAATATATATGGAGTATTGGGAATATCAAGTGCATCAAGCCAAAGTTTGGCTGTTATCTTATTAAAGCAAATAATACTTGATTCAGAATTACATCCGAAGTAAGGGACTTCCATCATGGTTAAAAGAGATTGTATATCACCAGTTTCTCCTGGGTAACCATGAAAACATGGAATGACAAAATCTAATTTTATTTCAGGCTCATCTGTGAAAAATAAAAAACCATTTTTTCTAAGCTCACATTTTCGACCATTTTTATCAATTCTGGTACCATCTTTTTTTATTTCAACACTGTATATTGTAAAGTGTTTATTGGGGATAAGTAGGTCATAAATATATTGTGCAGAGACAATCGAAATATCATGCTCACTGCCTCCTCCTCCAAATAATATTAAAATATTTTGTTTTGACATAAATTATCTCAACTCTTTTGGAGTTTTTTGTTCATTTAGTATTTTAAATTTATTAAATAGTTCATCTATGGATATGGTTTCAGATTGTTTTTCTCCGTAGGCCCTAATGCTTACGCTGTTTTGTTCAATTTCACGATCTCCAATGACTAGCATATATGGAATTTTACTTTTTTGGATTTGGCGTGTTTTGAAACCAATTGATTCATTTCGATCATCAATAGAAACTCTGTATATATTGGATAGTTTATTTTTAAGTTCAGTTGCAAATTCCAGATGTGTTTCGTTATTTACTGGTACAATGGTTACCTGATTTGGAGCAATCCAGAATGGATATGCACCACCAACATGTTCAAGATATACTCCAAAAAAACGCTCCAGAGATCCTAAGAGTGCTCGATGAATAACAACAGGTCTCTCTTCTTCTCCTGTTTTATTAATAAAATTTAGATTAAATTTTTCAGGTAGCTGAAAATCGAGTTGAGCAGTTCCAAGTTGGTGATACCTATTAAGAGCATCCGCTATT
>DAOVTR010000012.1 GCA_030633015.1 Bdellovibrionales bacterium | reverse complement strand
TATTTTAACTCAGGTAATCCTTTCCCTTCGGGGTAACCTGCTAGGGCCAAATAATTTTTTGCTGTATCTATATTATAATCAAAAGGTAGCTTTTTAGATGGCGTGTAGCCAGGTATTCCAGGAGGAAAAATAGAGTTAGCTTTTTGGGCGACATTATTAAAAAAGATTTTTATAAATCGATCGACATTGATTGCATGAGCAATTGCTTTTCTTAAATTTAAATTATTGCCTAATAGTGGATCATTCATATTAAAAGCAATCCACCAAAATGTTAAAGTGTGAGCAATATGCAGATTAATATTTTTATCCTTTAGTTCTGGTTTTATTTTGTTTCCTTCTGGCGAAATTGCGAAGGAAAAATTATCTTTTGGAAGGCTACTTATATCAATTTGGTTTGACATAAACTTTAGCCAAGATACTTGGGGCTCTTTAATAATGTTAAAATTGATGGTATCAATAAAAGGAATTTTTTTGCCAGAGTCGCTTAACATATTTGAATTGTTTGCAATTCTATCACCTTGGGATGGATAGTAAGAGTCTCGGTATTTTTTAAATCGTTGTAATTTGAGTCGATGATTTCTTTTCCATTCAATAAGTTTGTAAGGTCCAGTCCCAATAACATTTTCATTTAAAATGTTATCATATTTTATTACAGCCTCTATTGGTATCGGTGTGGTAAAACTCATTGCCAGTGCGTAAAGCATTTGTGGATATGGCCTTATTAAATCGATTTCCAAGGTATGATCATTTACAGCTTTTAATCCTTTAATTTTGAGCTGCTTAAAAAGATTAAAATCACTTCCTGCTTTTTTTCTGAATTCATCTAGTCCTACAATTTTTCCACTAAATAGCCACCATCCATTACTTTTTGTTGGTATAAATGCTAACCTTTTAAATTGAGTAATAAAATCTTGTGCCTTTAGATATCTTGGAGCGTTGTTAAAAGCTATATCAGAATGATATAAAATATTCTTTTTTATTTTGATAATAAATTTTTTCCCACCGTGTTTAATTGTAGGCATACCGTCAGCTAGAAGAGGTATTATTGTGTATGGACGTTTTAAATAATGATATTGATAAAGTGTTTCATAACATTGATATACTATTGAAGCTGACAAGGTGTCATAAGATCTAGCAGGATCTAGCGTTGGTATTGAGTCAGATAGAGACAATCTAAGAGTGTTTGTTTCTACTGCCTGTTTGCTTGGTCTTCTGCAATTTACAAATAAACTTATAATTATAATAAAAAACAATACTAATTTATGCATAAACAAAAACATATCACAAAGCAGTAAAAATGAAAATTTAATAAAAAAAAAGGTAGTTTTTAAATATGATTTTTTATCATTTCTCTATAATTATTTGGGTTATGGCCTTTGCTGTTAAGATAAAATTGTATTTTTTTAATTAATTTTTCAGGTCCTTGTTCAATTTTATCCTTTAAAAGATCATATTTTTTTTTAATTAGTATATTGACCTGATCAATTTCACATGTATTATTTTCATGAAAAATATCTTCAATATCATATTCTGTGGCATGAATCTGTTCAGATCTTAGTTTTTGAATAATATATGATTTCGAAAAGTTTTTATTCATAAGTTGCTTAATTTTAGATTTTTTATAATTATCTTGTGAAAAAAGGCTTAAAGACTTTAATTTTATAATACTCTTATTGATTTCTTCTATTCCGAATCCTCTTTGTTTTAATTTATTTATTAAAGAGAATTCGGAATGATCTCGATCTGAAAGGATTATAACTGCACTTGAATAAGCACTCTTTTTTTGCATTATTGAAGTTTTTTCTTCGATTTTTTTGTGTCATCAAGAGAAATTTCGCCAGTCTTTTCATTAACTTTTTCAAAAGGCTCTGGAGCCAAATCAAATTTTTGAAGAATCTTCTCAGTAATTTCTTCTAAAATTTCAGGATTATCATCTAAAAATTTCTTAGAGTTTTCTCTTCCTTGGCCAACTTTTCCATTATTGTAGGAAAACCACGCACCTGCTTTTTCAACAATGCCATTTGCAACAGCTAAATCTAAAATATCTCCAGTTTTTGAAATACCTTTATTGAACATAATATCAAATTCAACACTCTTAAACGGAGGTGCGACTTTATTTTTTACAACTTTAATTCTGGTTCTATTGCCAACTATTTCATCACCATCTTTTATTGCTCCGATTCTTCTAATATCAATTCTAACAGAGGCATAAAATTTTAAAGCGTTTCCTCCTGTTGTCGTTTCTGGATTTCCAAACATAACACCAATTTTCATTCTTAGTTGGTTAATAAAGATAATCGTAGTGTTTGATTTTGAAATTGATCCTGTAAGTTTTCTAAGGGCCTGAGACATGAGTCTTGCTTGAAGTCCCATATGCGAGTCACCCATATCTCCTTCAATTTCTGCTTTTGGAGTAAGTGCAGCAACAGAATCAATAATTAAAAGATCTACTGCTCCTGATCTGACAAGCATATCTGTGATCTCTAGTGCTTGCTCTCCACTATCAGGTTGTGAGATTAATAAATTAGGTATATCAACGCCAAGTTTTGTTGCATAGGCCGTATCAAGAGCATGTTCAGCATCAATAAAGGCAACAGTTCCACCCTTTTTTTGGCATTCAGCAGCAACATGAAGAGTAAGAGTTGTTTTTCCAGATGATTCTGGGCCAAAAACTTCCACAACTCTTCCTTGAGGAATTCCACCAATTCCAAGAGCAATATCTAATCCAAGGCAACCTGTTGGTATAGATGGAGCTGATCTCGTTATATTATCGCCCCCTAATTTCATGATTGCCCCTTTTCCAAATTGTTTTTCAATAGTTGAGAGGGCAAGATCCAGGGCCTTTCCTTTGTTTTTATCTGTTGAAATATTTGTTGTAATCATTTTGTCTCCTTATTTACTGTATATTTTTACTCTATTAATAGATGACTAATCAAGTTCCCTATTATCAAATCCATTTATATATATATTTTAAAACGTTAACCACTTGAAAATATTGTTATTTATTTGTAAAGCGATTAATATTTTTAATTAATATTTAATATTTATAAAGGATATGCGTAAGTGTTGCGTAAGTCAAGCGAGATAATAAGGAAAATATCTGATTAATATTAAAGTTAAGCCTCCTGCGTATATTCCGCTTACAACATCATCCAAAATTACTCCAATTCCATTTTTTAATTTTTTATCAATAATATTTGCAGGAAAAATTTTAATAATGTCAAAAAATCTGAACGTTATAAATATTATAATTATTGTAGCGATTTTGTCAGTTGGAACAATTACCCAAGCAGTCAACATGCCTATTATTTCATCAATAATTATCCAAGAAGGATCTTGAGTTTTATATTTTTTTTGGGAAAGATTTGCAATAACGCATGAGATAATTGTCAGCACGATTATTGGAGTTATGATGTAGATCATTGGAAGATTTAATTGTCCAAGTAAGTATAGAAATGGTACTACAACTAAACTACCAGCAGTACCGGGGGCCTTGGGAACAAATCCGACACCTAAAAAAGTAAGAAAAGCAATTTTAGGGTCAGTGAGTTTTGGTTTCATATAAGACTTCCTCGTAGGTAATTAATTTATATAAAAGTAATATGGAAAGACCAAGTTATTTATCAAAATATTTTTTCGACTGGAATATGTTGGGAGTTGTCCTTGATGGAAAGTCATCACTCGACACTAAATCTTTTGTAGGAAGGCTTCAAAACAAAGAGGCAGGAAAAAATTTTTTAAAAGGTTATGGTTTTGATCCAGAGGATCCTGTGTCAACAGCAGAGTTATTTGGAAACTTTCAAGAGGCGCTTCAGTTTATTCGTCGATATTTTTTGATTGAAGGTAATCCATCAGGTTTAGATTTTAAAATTCCTAATTCTCTCTACATGGTTAATGAAATTAATGATCTTTTTATCTTAGCCTCAACCGAAAACAGTAATGCAGAGGAAAGGCTTTGGGCCGAAATTGTTTTAAAAGTTATGCATACGGTGCTACATGTCGATAAAGATTTAAGAAGCAAATATTTTTCAGTAATTCAAACGCAAATTTTTGATAGGTTTTATCGTCATATAAAAAGGGATTCTGATAATAGATTATATCTTGGTGTTAGTGAGCAAGATAGAATTGAACTTATTAATTTTGAAACAAAAGACAAAAAGTCTAGAGATAGTGTTATTATAAAACTTTTGCATAAAGTTGAAAATGTAGCAGAAGAGTTATTTGATAGAGTAGGTGTTAGATTTGTCACAATAAACAGATTTGACACTTTGAGAGTCGTTAAGTTTTTGTTGGAAAAAAATATTATTATTCCCCAAAATGTAAAGCCTAGTCGGTCCCTTAATACGCTTGTTAATTTGGACAAGTTTAAGTCTCGTCATAAGCAGCTCTTAAAGCTTGCCATAAGAAATCATTTATCAGAAGATCGGTTGCTTCAAGCAATGGAGAGAGAGTCTGATGAATGTTCTTCAGATGATAAAGAAATTGGCCACAATTTACATACTGCTAAATATTATAAGTCCATTCAGTTTACATGCAGACAGTTGATTAAATATATCAATCCTTTTTTTCATGAATTTCAAGACTTGAGAAAGTCTGCAAAAGCATTAAAAACTCCCGATGATAAATTGGTTAAAAAAATAATGTCCATGAATATGTCTTTAATCGCGGGTGAAATCAGATTTTTTTACCCGTTTGAAATTCAAGTTGTTGACCAGCAATCTCATGAAGAAAATACAGTCGGACGATCGTCTCATCAAGAGTACAAAAAAGCACAGCTTGAATCGGCTATGGAAAGGCTATTTAAAAGGTTGCTTGATTATAAAAGAGTGTCTTAAGAGTCGCAAATAAAAAGATTAATTCTTTCATTAACTGTTTCTGGAAAATCTGTTTGGCATACGTGAGATCCAAATTTAACGACGTATAATTCTGAGTTTGGTAATTGGTCATGTATATGGCTTTGAATATGTAGAGGGATTACCTTATCTTCCTCCCCGGCAATAACAAGTGAATGAGTCTTTATATTTTTGAGATCATGAGCAATTTTATGCCGATGCATTTCATTGAATAGTTTGAAGAAAATTTGTGGATTTAATTCGCCAATTTTTTTTAAATATAGTTCAACAAATTCTTCTGGTACAGTTTGGGTATTAAATCCGCCAATATGAATTCCTCTTTTGATTAAGGGATTCATGTAAGCTTTCACCCAAACTTCACTTAGAACTTCTGGAAATTGAGTTGAAAACCATTCGAAAACAGGGGCGATATAGTTCATAATAGATGAGTCCATCATAATGTTTTTGGGAGGATGAACTGACCCCGAAATTAGTATTTGTTTTTTTACTGCTTCAGGATAGCTTTTGCAAAATTCGAGAGTAATATTTACCCCCATGCTATGGCCAAGCATAATAATATTTTTAAGTTTTAAAAACTGAGTTAATTGAAAGAGATCTGAAGATATATTTTCAAAAGTACAATCATTGCTAATATCATCAAGAGGTGATGAGTTATAGTGCCCTCGATAGTCATGAATAATTAAATTATAGCCACGTTTGTCAAATTCTTTTAGCTGTTTGCTCCAGTGATGATTATTACAAACAAGACCATAGTTGAAAAACAGGGTTGGTATGTCGGGGTCATATTTAGCAGGTGAGTAATTAGTGTTAAAAAAAATTCTTTTACCGTCAGATACTTTTAAATATGATGGATGGTTTTTTTTAAACACGTTTCTTTTTTTCTAACTTGTGAAGTGCAAAAAGTTCAGCCTCTATTTTTTGGATAATTTTAAATTGATCGGGATTGGTGGATAAAATAGTTTTATATTGTTCTTTTAGTTGTTCAGTATGATCAATGATCTCATAACCTTTATAGTCCAGTATCTTAAACTCTGTAGATCCTATTGAAATGATTGAATTTACCTGATGGATTTTCTTTCCTGATATTTTTTTGTTATTAGAGTGATAGAAGTCAACATTAGAAAAGTTTTTAATCCACATGTTATTATCAAGTACGAAAAGCGAAAGATGGAGGTTTTTAAGTGCTTGATCAAATATTACAATATCAGCCTGGTGTGAAGATCCAATTGTAATTGATGATGCAGGTCTTTTTTGAATACCTAAAATTTCACTGTCTGGAGATTTTGTAAATTCTAATTTAATCATGACTTAATTATAATACAGTTGTTTGAATAAAAAAACTTTATCTTTAAATTGTTTATAATGCGTAACTGTTAGGATCAGTTAATCTGGGTTTGGGAGATTAGATATACTTAATTGATTCAATTTCGTATTCTCTGTCTCCTTTTGGGGCTTTTACAGTGATAGCATCACCATCTTCTTTCCCCATTAATGCTTTTCCTAGTGGACTATTATATGAAATTTTGTTTATTTTAATATCGGCTTCATCGTCTCCTACAACTTGATATGTTACGCTGCAAGATTTTGAATCATCGTATAAAGTTACTGTAGCACCAAAGACAATTTTTTCATTTCTAATTTCACTGACATTGATTTCTCGACAGTTTGCTAGAATTCCTTGAAGTTGTTTGATCTTGCCTTCAACATGTGATTGTTTTTCCTTTGCAAATTTGTAATCAGCATTTTCGCTGAGATCACCCTGCGCTCTTGCTTCAGCAATGGCTCTTTGTAACTCTGCTCTTTCAACTTTGATCAAGTGTTCAAGTTCTTTTTCAATTTTATTTTTTCCAGCGATGGTAATTGGTTTACTCATGTCTCTCCATTTTAGTTTTTAAATAGTGCATCTGCAGCAGATGTTGTTTCTTTAAGTTTTGTTTCATTATCAGAGTCCCCGCTACGAAGTTGAAAATAGCTGCAAAAATTAATTCTCTCTTTGTCTAGAGTTCTTTCTGCATTTGGTTCGCGGCATTCGTTGTAGACGTTTGTGCTGAAAAAATAGCACATACGGCAGCATCTTAAACTTGCGCGGCAATATACGCACTCCTCTTGTCTTGAAATTTTTTGTTCTGGCTCAAAGTCTAAATGCTTTTTGCAAACATAACATATAACAATTTCATTATTAACATCTTGGGTAGTACTCATGCTTAAAATTCCTTTCTAAAGTTTATTAAAAAACTTTTACCACCTGTTTTCTTTGTATTTGAATTAGGATTAAATTCAATATGAGGTAAATTTCTTTTGTTATATTCATCAATTGCTCGAGTAAGATTAGATTCATTTTTATGGTCTAGGGTATTTGCAACTAAAAAATTCAGGGCCATAAACGAAGCTCCTCCAATAAATAGAGAATCTCTACCACTACTTGATTTATTAGTAAATAGACCGGCCGTAATTAACAAGGTGCTCAAAGTTCCCAATATTGTGCTTGTTAATTTTGTTTTAGATCCCTCTTGGTAGAGATCGAGATACATTAGGGCCTTTGGATCTTTTGCTAAATGGTACCTTAGACCTTCTCCTTTTTGTGTCGAATTAGTGTCAATAAGTATTTCTTGATAGTTTATACGAGCAATACGACTACAAGTTTTTGCAGCAAATATAAAACGAGAGTGAAAACTACAAATTATAATAATAATAAAAATGGCTTTACTCAAAATATACCCTGTTTGTTAATATTCTGGTAGAATTAGTGATTTTTATATAAACTAATTCTACCATATAAAATCATATTTTTAATAGTTAAGGAATTTACTTTATGGATATCGTGAAAACAAGCATTGTTGTGACAAAGACCATAAGAAATGTTGGTCGGTTGCGTGAAATTGTTGTTATTTTTGCTAGAAATGGTTTTGCTGAGTTTATAACTAGAGGAATTTCATCAAAAATTCCTAATTTTGTTCTTCCTAGATCAACTATTCTACTTAAAAAGGACCGTTTGTCGCGAGGTGCAGAAGATTTAGGGCAAGTTGTTGGTTATCGCCTTAGAAAAACTTTTGAAGAGCTTGGCCCTGTGTTTATTAAATTTGGTCAACTTTTAAGTACAAGGATTGATATTTTTGACAAATCTTTTATTCGGGAGATGAGTTATCTCAGGGATAAGGTAAAACCAATTGCATATGAAGATGGTATTAAATGCATAGAAAAATCATTAGGAAAAAAAATTGATGAAGTTTTTGAAAGAATTGACACTCAACCTATAGGCCATGCATCAATTGGTGTCGTCTACTCTGGGGTTTTAAAAACAGGTGAAGAGGTTGTAATTAAAGTTAGGCGACCTAATATTATTAAGCAAATTGAAAATGACGTATCAGTTATTTTATTTTTATCAGGTCAGTTGGAAAAAATCAGTGATGAAATAAAAATTCTTGGAATAAAAAGAGTAGTAGAAGATTTTGCTGCAAGTTTACATTCTGAAGTTAATTTTAATATTGAGGCCATGAATGGTAAAAGATTAAAAGAAAATATAATAGAACATGACGATGAAGAAATTATTTATATTCCGACTGTTTTTGATGATTTTTCTTCAGAAGATCTTTTGGTAATTGAAAGAATAAATGGAATTGCATTTTCAGATCAAAATAAAATTATAGAAAAAAAAGATGAAGTACATCCTAAAATTGAAAAAGCTGTAAGCATTTTTGTTCGTACATTTTTACAAGATGGTTTTTTTCATGCAGATTTACATGGAGGAAACCTCTTTTATCTTGATAATGGGCAAATTGCACTGATTGATTTTGGTTTAATGGGATCGCTAGGAAAAAAATCAAGACTAAATTTTTCTTCAATTATTTATTCTATTACGACATATAATTATGAACATTTAATATATGAATTTTTAGATGTTGCTGAGTATGAAACAATTCCTGATGTTGATGAATTAATTGGAGAAGTAAGATTGGCACTGTCACCTTATATGGGCTTAACAGTTTCTCAAATTAATTTTTCTCAAGTAATGCAAATTATAATTAAAAGCTTAACTAAGCATGAACTATATCTTCCAAGAGAATGGTTTATAGTTTTTAGGGCGTTATTTACTTTAGATGGAGTAGCAAAATCTATAGGCTTTGATATTAACGTATATGAGCTTTTGGATACAGATATTAGAGGGATATTAAAACAGTCTTTGGATGTTGACGATCTATTAGAAGAAGGACTTTGGGCAAGTAAGGATGTTATTTCATCAGTAAGAATTATCCCAAGGCATATAAAATGGTTTTTAAAAATTTGGTCAAAAAATGGTTATGTTTTTGATATTAATCATAAAAACTTAGATGTTAATGCAGATAAGCTTTTTGTTGGATTGGTTTTTTTAGCACTTTGTATTGTTTCATCTGTTTTTATCATTAGCGGAGTGTTATCTACTGACGCTGTTTTAATAGAAAACTGGAGAGAGATCAATGCCTTATCATGGATTTTTTGGGCCATAGGGATTTTTATTTTGTTTATGTCATTAAGATTTATCAAAAAAAATAGAGTAAAGTGGTAAATCCTTAGACACTGTCAACGCCGTAAAAGATAATATTCGGAATGTTTTTTATAAGTTCATCTTTATTGGGACCTAAAAAAGTTTGAAAGAAATCTGTTGTTGAAAAATCATGTAATACATTATCTAAAGAAATTTTAATGTTGTTATTGTCAAATTTAATTATTTTAATATTTAAATTATAAAACTCTGCTATGAAGTTTGAAAAGAGGTTAGGGTTGGCAATTTTAAACAGTCCTACATATAAAGATAATTCATTTTTATGAAAGGGAGTTGAATGCCAAACTTTGCAGTTAAAAAAATCATTTCTTAATCTTATATCTATGCTTTTTTCAAGATAATATTCATGAATAATATTGGTTAAATCTTGTCCTTTATTGATTAAAAAATATGAACTTATTGTCTGCTCATTGTTTTTTATATAAAGATCTACTGATGTTATCTTTTTTATATTTTCCCAGTCATGATCGTCTCGCAAAAGGGTTATATTGTTTTCTTGTTTGTTAAATAGTGCTTTTAGTGATTTAAATTCATCTGGACTTAGTAATTCCCAAGTAGTCTTTTTAAATAACTCTTTTATCTTAGGAGAAAGATTATTGTTGCCACTTTGATATTGAATTCCAGCTTGAGCAAATCCAAATTTTTCATATAATTTATTTAAATCGCTCCAAAGAATTAACATTGAAAAATCATTTGTATAAGTATCAATGATATAGTTAAAAAGAATTTTAAATAATCCCTGTCCTCTCATCTCTCTATCAACGGCAATGCCGCCAATTAATCCAACAGAAGTCGTTTTGTCTTGATAAGCAAGAACTCTTTCTTGTATTCCAGTATGAGCAATCACTTTAAGAGAATTATTGTCTATAATGATAATATTATTTTCAAAGTTTGTTTTATTAATTAATGGATAAAAATCAACTTCAAATTTATTTGATGGATTGTAGTCGAAAGCTTTTTCAATTAAAGAGATGGTTTCTTCAAACTTATTCGGATAGGTTTTTAAATTGGTAAGAGTAAAATTGTCTGAGAGCTTTATTTCCATGTTTTTTTTAATTTATTAGTTACTACATTTAAATTCATTATAATTAATTTTGATTATAATGAATGTTATGGAATGTTATGGAAAAATTTTCCTCACAAAAAACCCTTTTAAAAACAGCCAGTTGGGTCAGTTGTGCCGCCGGTTTTGCTAAAGTTTGTCAAATAAAAAAAATCGATCAAGAAGATTAAATTAAATTCGATCAGTAGGTAGAAGGAGTTTTGTAGGAATAAATTTATTCTTATAAAAGTTCTCTGATAGGAAGGAATCTTATCAGACCCAATTATCAAGGAGGATTGTATGGGACTTCGAATCAATACAAATGTAGCCTCGCTTAATGCCCAAAGGAACTTGGGAAAAACGCGTCTGGCGATGGATCAAACTTTGGAGAAATTATCTTCTGGTGAACGGATAAACCGTGCTGGAGATGATGCTGCAGGTTTGGCAATTTCTGAAAATTTAAAAGCACAAATTAGAGGTCTTGGACAAGCAGGAAGAAACGCCGAGGATGGTATTTCTTTAGTTCAAATTGCTGAGGGTGCACTTTCTGAAGTATCTAATATTTTAATTAGATTGCGAGAGCTTGCGGTACAAGCAGCTTCAGACACTATTGGAAACACAGAACGAAAGTTTTTGAATGTTGAATTTGAACAATTAACTTCAGAAGTTGATCGAATTGCAAACTCAACAGAGTTTAATAGAGTACCACTATTAAATGGAACTGGAGCCGTGTTTGATATACAAATTGGAACTAGAAATGATCCAATAACAGATAGATTAACTTTTGATGCTTCAAGTGCAGATGTAAACGTAGCAGCTCTTGGACTAAATCTTGCCTCAGTTGCAGATAAAATTTCTTCACAGAATTCATTATCAGCGATTGATCAGGCAATTATATCTGTTTCGGGAATTAGGGCCGATTTTGGTGCTCTTCAAAACAGATTACAATCTACTATTAATAATATTAACGTAAGCGTAGAAAATTTAGCAGCAGCAAATTCTCGAGTAAGAGATACTGACATTGCTAAACAGACTGCAGAACTGACAAAGAATAATATTCTTGTTCAGGCGGGTACTTCAGTTTTGGCCCAGGCGAACTCTTATTCAAAGAATGCGTTACAGCTTATTTCATCTGCTGCGCAAATGTAATTAGAAGAGGAATAAATAAAATCAGGAGGATTTATGTTTTTAAAAGATGGATAAGTTAGGTGAAACGTTTGATTAGCTGCAACTGTTGGACGTTTTAGTTTTTGATATATGTAAAATAATTATTTGGTTTTAGGAATTTATAATATTAATTTGATAGGACAGTAAGTCCGAATAATTTACAGGAGGTAAGAGATGTTTAGAGGGAGTTAATTATGGGTTTAAGAATAAACACGAACGTTGCGTCGTTATCAGCACAACGTGCGCTAGGAAATACAACTAGAAGTCTTAATGATAGTTTGAGAAAAATGTCATCAGGACAGAGGATTACAAGAAGTGGAGATGACGCTGCAGGTTTAGCAATTAGTGAAAACTTGAGAGCGCAAATTAGAGGGATAAGGCAGGCAAAAAGAAATGCCGGGGATGCCATCTCTTTAATACAAACGGCCGAGGGGGGCTTGAGTGAAATTTCGAACATCATTATACGATTACGAGAACTTTCAGTACAAGCTGCATCTGATACGGTCGGAAAAACGGAACGAGGATTTTCCGATATTGAGTTCCAACAACTTAAACAGGAACTCGATAGAATTTCTCAATCTGCAGAATTTAATGGGACCAAGTTACTTGATGGTTCAGGCGGATTGTTGGAGTTTCAAATCGGTATTAAAAATGATCCGATACTCGATCGGTTGCATTATGATGGATCTTTTGCAGACTCAACTCTTACGAATTTGGGACTTGCATCAGAGGCTGTTACAACAAAAGAGGGAGCTCAGCTCTCACTTGAAAAGTTGGATGATGCGCTTGTACAGGTCAATGGGATTAGGGCAAATTTGGGAGCTATTCAAAATAGACTTACATCTACTGCCAATAATCTTAGTATCAGTGATGAAAATCTTAGTGCCGCTAATTCTAGAATTAGAGATGTGGATGTTGCCAGCGAAACGGCTGAGTTGGCAAGGAAGAACATCCTTATACAAGCAGGAACATCGGTTCTGGCCCAAGCAAACCAGTTTCCAGCAACAGCCTTGAAATTGATTGGATAATTATTTTACTTTTGTGCCTATGCTTTGAATAAAGCATGGGCACATTTTTATTTATTTGGTAGATTTATTATATATGACAAAGAAAACAATATTGATTTTTGGAATAAGCTCTTTTGTAGGGTCAAATTTAGCTGACTTTTTCAAAAAAGATTATAAAGTAGTAGGTACCTACTATACTACCCCTATACAAATTCCAGGTGTTTTAACTATTCCGTGTGATGTGACATCAAAGGAAGAAGTTCAAT
>DAOVTR010000172.1 GCA_030633015.1 Bdellovibrionales bacterium | reverse complement strand
TTTTTCTTTTGAAGTAATAGCTCCTTATTGTGCACTTGTAAGTTTTCTATGTTGAATTTATTTTCAGAAATTATACTTTGGTTTTTGGTTATGAGACTATTTTTTAAAGCGAGTTCACTCGTTAGTTTTATAAAACTCTCATTGTCTTCAATGGGTTTAGATATTTCTTCCTGCAGTTTTATTAATTGTGAATTTAGTTGTTTTTTTTGTGATGAAAATTCTAAGTTTTCTGCCATTAATTTATGATTATTTTCCTTTAATTGTAAGTTTTGTTCCTGTGCTTTTTTTGTGCTTTCCTGAACGTTTCGCTGTTCGATTTTAATAGCTTTAGTTTTTAACTCAGAAATTTGAGATTGTAATTGACTATTTTCGTCTTCGAGTGCTTTGTTTCTATTTTTTATAGTGTTTGAGCTCTTATCTTTCTCTTGAGAGTTTTGTTTCAATTGTGTAAGCTCATTTTTTAATTGTTCTATATTAACTAATAGATCAGATGATTTTTTATCGTTTGTGATCCTTGATGTTCTTTTTTGAATTTTTATTTCGTCTGTTAATAATTTTATTTTCTGTATTAATTTACTATTTTCGATTGTTGTGTCTTTGTCTGTAAGTTTTAATCTTTTGTTTTCAGTGTTGAACTTTGCGATAGTGATGTCTTGATCTGTAATATCTTTATTAAGATCTTTAATGATAGCTTCATCTTGTATGTTTTTATTTATTGATTGCTCATATTTTTTCGACCAATCTGTGTTTTTTGATTGTTGTTTGTTTGTTTCATATAGTTTTGCTTGAGCGGTGGAAAATCTTTTTTCTAGTTCATTTATTTGTAATAAATGTTTTGTCTGTTGTTCTTGTAAGATGTTGTTTTCGTCTGAGACTTTAGAAATTATTTTTTTTCTTTCTCTCAATGATTTGTTTGCTTTTTCAAGTTTATCATTGGTAAGATTATCATCTCCTTCAGTATCGTTTTGAAGTGTTGTTATAGTATTTTCTAAGTTTTTAATTTTTATATTTAATTTGGAGTTCTTGCTCTCTTTAATGTTTATTTCTTTTGTAAGCTCACCAATCTCTATATTTAAGCGCTTCATCACATCTTTTTGGTTGGATTGTTCCTCTAGAGAAAGTTTAAGTGAGTTTATTTTTTTTTCATGTTTCTTTATTGTATTTTGTAGTAATTGTCTATCTTGTCTTGATTGTTTTAATCTTGTTGTATATTCACTTATTTCTTGATTTAGTTTTTCATTGTTATCGTTATATTTTAATTGGTTAATCTCATACTCTTTCTCGTTATTTGATTCCTCTAGCGTTAATATTTGCTGTTTAATATTTAATATTGTTTTTTCTTTATCTTTAATGATCTTTTTTAATTCGTTTTTTTGTTCCTTGTATTTGTTTTTATTTTCAGAAGAATTACTTTCATTTTTTTGTTTTATTTTTCTTATTTGTAATGACAGTGAGTTGTTTTTATCTAGTTCTTTTTCAATTATTGCTTTTAATCTCTTTAGTTTTCCAGAATTAGTATTTGAATTAGAACTATTGAATTGAAGATTAATTAGCTCTTTTTTTTCTTTTTTTATATTTCTTTTAAGTTCACTTAGTTCTTTTATATTTTTTGAAATCTTTCTATTCTTTTCGCTTACCTCTTGGTTTAAAGCTTGAAGTTTGTTTTGTTCATTTCTTATTTGTGAGAGTCTGTTTTTGTCTACGCAGTTTTTTTGTGTATGACCTGTTGGAAGATTAGAGCAACTCCCTAAAATAAGAATAAAAATGAAAATTATTAAGTAGTTTGTATTCATAAATTTATGTTAATTATTTTAGCATGTTGTGTTTATTTATGGATTTTAACCCTAAACGGATGTTATTGCCTATTAATGTTTATTGTGCAATGCGCGCTCTTCGTGTGTTTTTTATTATTTTATTATAAATTATTTGATATATAAGTTTTATGAGTGATCAATTAGAAGATATTTTGGCCTTAACACCTGAGATTATTTGTAAAGTAAACAATGATAAGATTTATACTTGGATGAATCGGGCGGGTATTCATTTTTTTGGAGAAGGGGTTATAGGCAAAGAAATGTCATATTTTCTTTGTGACTCTAATGTTCAGTATAAAAATATTCAAGATAGTTTAAAAGAGAAAGATCGTGTTTTTTGTATTACAAACTGGCAATTAAGAAAAGATGGTGAGAAAAGACTTTTTTCATGGTGGAGAAAAGTTTTAAGAAATGAGTTTGGTGCTGTCGTTGGTGAGCTTTTGACAGGTAGAGATATAACGGAAAGAAAGCTTATTGAAATACATAAAGATGAACTTATTGGAGATTTAAAAAAGAGAAATAAAGAGCTTGATTGTTTATATAGTTTTTCAAAAATGGTTCAGGCCTCAGGCCTGGTCATTGATGATGTTTTATTATCAACTCCAATGATGCTTTTGGAGGGGCTTTCGAATCAGAAGGATTTTTCAGTAGAGTTAATTTACGTAGATAAAAGATATATTACTAATAATTTTAAATTAAGTAAGTGTTCTTACAAGAAAGAGATTTTTTATCAAGGTGAACTTGTCGGTGAATTAACAGTTTTTTATAACAAGAAACTAGGCTATTTGGATTCTGATTTTTTTACACCACGACAGACGAATTTGATTGATGCTCTGGCCGATAATCTTGCAAAAACGGTAGAGAGAATAAAAACTTCAAAGGAGATAATTACAGAAAGGCAAAAATTAAAAGAAGCAAACATTACTCTTAAAACTGTTTTAGAAAAATTAGAAGAAGAGAAAAATATGGTTCGAGAAAATGTTGCATTAAATATTGAAAAAAATATTATGCCACTTCTAGTTAATATGGAAACTACTGGACGGTATAGTAAAAAAGATATTGATAATCTTAAAAATAATTTAGACAGTGTCTCTAGTGAGTTTTATAAAAAAATTGTTAATTTAAAATATAATTTAACTCCGGCTGAAATAGAGATTTGTCGTCTTGTTAAAGCTGGACATCTAAGTAAGAAAATTGCAGAAATTCTGAATATCTCGTATACAACAGTAACAAGTCATAAAAGAAATGTTAGAAAAAAGCTTAGTTTAAATAATACTAAAACAAATTTAAAAACATATCTCAACGAACTGCTTTAGTAGGCAGGGAACATGCCCACTAAATACCCATTATATACCTATTTTTACGCTTGACCTCAATCCTGTGTCTGGTTAGAATTGTTTTGAAAGTAAGTGTATTAACGCATGTAGATATTATTATTAATTTAACTTAAAAGTGAGGTAGTTTATGAAGGGATCATTTAATCCATTTGAAATGGCACAACAACAATTTGATAAGGTAGCTGATATTTTAGATATCGATCAGTCAACAAGAGATCTGCTAAGAACTCCAATCAGAGAGTATCACTTTAGTATTCCTGTTAAGATGGATGATGGAACTACAAAAGTATTTAAGGGTTTTCGTGTCCAACATAGTGATGCAAGAGGACCGTGTAAGGGTGGAATTAGATTTCATCCTCAAGAAACTGTCGATACTGTAAGGGCCCTTGCTACATGGATGACATGGAAATGTTCATTAGTTGATATTCCTCTTGGAGGAGCAAAAGGTGGAATTATTTGTGATCCTCATAATTTGTCAATGAGAGAGCAGGAAAATTTATGTCGAGGATGGGTAAGGCAAATTGCAAGAAATATAGGTCCTCTACAAGATATTCCAGCTCCTGATATTATGACTAATGGTAATCATATGCTTTGGATGCTTGATGAGTATGAAGCAATTCAAGGCGGAAAATTTCCAGGATTTATTACGGGTAAGCCAGTAGGAATGGGAGGATCTCTAGGAAGAACTGAAGCTACGGGATATGGATTAATTTATACAGTAAGAGAGGCATTAAAAGAGCTTGGTATTGATATTAAAAAAACAACTGCTGCAGTTCAAGGATTTGGTAATGTAGCTCAATATGCAATTAAACTATACCAAGAGCTTGGAGGAAAAGTTGTATGTGTTTCTAGCTGGTCTCAAGCAGATGAAAAATCTTATACAATTAGAAACAAAGATGGAATTGACTTAGACTCGCTACTATCAATTACTGATAGATTTGGTGGGATAGATGTTAACAAGGCAAAAGAACTTGGTAATGAGATTCTAGATGGAGATGTATGGATTGAACAAGATGTTGATATTTTGCTTCCATCTGCAATTGAAAACCAGGTGACAGAAAAGAATGTTAATAAAATTTCAAAGCAAGTGAAGCTAATTGGAGAAGGTGCCAACGGTCCAACAACTCCTGAGGCTGATAAAGTGATTGAAGAGAGAGGAATATATATGATTCCAGACTTTCTTGCAAATGCTGGTGGAGTAACATGTAGTTATTTTGAGCAAGTTCAATCTAATATTAATTTTTACTGGACTAAAGAAGAGGTATTAGAGAAACTTGATGCTAAAATGACTAATGCATTTCACGATACACATAAACTAGCTCAAAAGAAGAAGCTTTATATGAGAGATGCTGCTTACGTAATTGCAATTAATAGAGTTGCACAGGCAAGTAAAGATAGAGGATGGGTTTAATAGATCAAATAGTTAATTTTAGGGGTTGTTATGAGTGAAAGTCATAGCGGCCTCATATTTAGTGATATACCAACTTTTAATAAAGAATTTTTAAAACAATCTGATTATTTTTGTATCTTAGGTGA
>DAOVTR010000133.1 GCA_030633015.1 Bdellovibrionales bacterium | reverse complement strand
GCTAAAGATAATAAAACTTTCATAAAAACTCCTCGTGTCTTTTTAAGTTTGTGCTTGTTCAAATATTAGCCTAGATCGGATTAAAAATAATTATCCATTAGTTATTAATTCAAAAGAAGAAGAATATCAGCAAGTTAAGCCCGATTATCTTTTTTTATTTATAGTCTATTTGGAATATAAGTAGACTCTAATTTGCCTCAAAATAGTGGCAATCAAAGAAACTTAAAGGTTAACATCTTGAATTTATAGGTTTTATAATAAAATAAACAAATAACACATTAACAGATTATAAACCATTGATATGAAAGTCTAAAAGTAACTATAAACTTATTTAGGTTAAACTCGCAATCGCATCATTTATAAGCTTTTCTCCAACATCACAACAGGTCTCGATCTTAAAACGTCCACTTCCGCGATCAAACTCTAGCTTTTTAAGAGCTGGCCCATGGTTAGGACACTGAATTTTTTCAAGCTCTTCTTTTGCACGCTCAAAAACACTTTGTACCTGATCAATTACAGCATCTTGGATTACGCTACCTTGGTCATCATTATTATCCATAAATTTCTCCAAATTATAAAAAGTAAAGTTTGTAAAAGTTTTACCGATCAACTTTAACTTTACAAGGAGAACTTTATGAAAATTTTATTAATTATTATGTCCCTATTTCTTTTTTCCTGCGGCTCTATTAAAACTACTCAAAACAATGAAAAAAAGATGAAAAATTACACTTTTACCTATCCAGCTAAAACAGTTTACACTTCAGCAAAAAATTATTTTAATAAAAAATATAAGTTGCTGGCCTATCTAGGAGATAAAGCTGAAATAGTCGATGGAAAAAAATATCAAGGTGAAGGAACGTGGCTAGAAAAAAAATCTAATCTTGGTGGTAAAGATTTTCTTGAAAAAAGCCGCATGCTAATACGAGTTAAAAAGTTAGCAAAAAACAAATCAACTCTAATGATATCTGAACAACGTATGACAAAAGCATCAGGTAAATGGACTGATTCTGGTACATTTAGAATGCCTATTCATGAGTATAATGTACTAAAAGTAGTAGATCCGAAATTAGCATCTGCTATAGAAAAAGAAGCTGCCGCTGCTGCAAAATAGAACTAAAGATTATAACTGTTTGCGACACATTAGGTGCATGGCACCTTTTATGTTGCAAGTGGTAATATCACCTGGAAAGTAGCTGGTTTTAGACATATCAGTTTAAGCTCACCTTTATTATCTTCAATAATCTTTTTTGCAATACTTAGACCGATTCCGGCCCCTTCTCCAGTCTCTTTGGCCGAATAAAAAAACTTCATAATTTGTTTTTCAATTTTTGCATCAATTCCAATACCATTATCCTCAACTGTTATAAATAACTTGTCTCCCTCACCATGAGCAACTATTTTAATAACAGGATCATTAATACCGGATAAGGCATCAATCGCATTAGTCAAAAGACTTATTAGTGCTTGTTCTAATTGAGCACTGTTACAATTAATTTTAATATCCTCATCAGAAACATTGACAACAAATTTAATTCCTAAAGATGTAAATTTACTTTCAAAAAGATCTTCTATTTCACTTAAAATTTTATTTATGGACACTAATTCAAAAGCATCATTATTACTGTCTCTTGTAAAATATTTAATACTTTTAATTATCTTGGAAATTCTATCTACACTTTTTATGATTACTTCTAAATTATGATCAAACTTTACAGATAATTTTTTATTATCAATATCTGCTGTTTTTTTAGCTAAAGCATTTGAATGCAAACTGATAATGGCTAAAGGATTATTTATTTCATGGGCGATTCCTGCTGTCATCAACCAAAGATCAGACATGATTCCTTGTTGAATTAAGCGCTCATGCTCAATCTCATATAATTTATAGCGATAGTCCATCTCTTTAACAAAAAACAAAATTTGGGAAACTATTAAGATAATTGCAGCTGAAAGATCTCCATAATAAAGTAAAGACTTTATAAAAGGACTAAATTCATATACTCCAATTTCTACAGTTCCAATAATGGGAACTAAAATAAAAAACAAAATCGGAATTGCCATAGTGCTAAAGAGGAGAAACTTCTTTTTTAGATCAATAATTACTACAGGAATTCCGATTGTAGCAAACAACAAATAAGATAATCCAAAGTCTCCCTTAACTAGATAAATATTTATAAAAAGATAGCCCGAACTAGATATTATTATTAAAAATGAAGTAAGATTATGTTTCTTTTTAAATGATAAATATAAAGTTAACAAAACAATAAAAAATAAAAAAACAAGTAGCATCAAAGTAATATAAACTTCAGCATAAAAAGCAATTAGTACAAAAAAGACTATTATAAACAACTCAACCAGAAGTAAATTATTTAATGTTTTAACTCTTCTCAACTGATCACTAGACATGTCTTCATCAGTACCAATTAACTCAAATTTTCTCCACCACTTTTTAATCATCTAAATATCCTAACATAAACTAAATAGTATTCAACTAGTCGCCAACTTTATATGGCTATTTCTGGAAAAAATTAGAATCAATATAATTTATCTTTCTTAAAAATACCAATAAATTCAACCACTTACTATTATTATGAATTATATTTAAAAAGAGCTGATTAACAGAATATAATAAACTTAGATGAACAAAGAGGTACGTATGATAAATCATCTTAAAAATTCATTAATCTTAACAACCCTTTTAATTACACTAATCTCTTGTGGAAACTCAGAAATGCTGTTTTTTGATAGCAATGAAAACTCCATTGTTTCATCCATATCAGTAAATAGCGTTGAAGACGATATTATCATTGAGTGGGCCACAGAGGGGAATCCAGATACAGTTATCTCAATTGAAAAATCAATAGATGGTATAACATATATTGTAATTGGAGAAACAACTGCTGGAAGTGAAAACTACACAGATATTGATGGTGCTCTTGTTGCTAGTGAAACTGATATTGTATATAAATTAAATATTCAAAATGTTTCTGGAGATAGCTTAGTTGACTTGCAGCCAGAAACCATAGAGGCCAAAACAATTTCAACTATTAATTACGGTGTTTCAAGCGGGAGTACCTATTATGAAAGAATAGATCTTACAGATAAAGATGGAACAAGAGATATAACTGGGGAGATAGGAGCAACCGAAATTAAGTCATCTGTTAAAGACACTTTTCTAATTGATGGAAGAGGATGGCTCGGAAATGACTCTTATGAATCAATTTCAAACAGCAATTCACAAGTCTATCTTTTTAATTTCACAAAATTTAATGAATTTGTGAAAGATTATGTGGGAGAAGGAAGAAAAATTTATTCAGCTACAATCAATTTCTATTTTTATAGTGGTGGAACAAGCACCTTTAGTATATATGATATTCAAAGTAGCTGGAATGCTGGAACATCTGATGTTGATGGAATTGATCCTACTGACTTTTCAGATAATGATTTTTTCTCAGCACTAACTAGTACCTCTAAAATCGTAGGCAGCGGTAATTATGTTTCGGATCACTCATACGTAGGAAATAAAGTAGACGTTACAGAGGTAGTTCAAGGTTGGATTAATGGAGAAACCAACAATGGACTTCTACTTCAAGTAGATCCTGCAGGATCAATTGGAGTAAAAACTACAGATTATGGTAAGCCTCCTACTATTGAGATTATCTATTATGATGATGATGGAGTAATTCTATAACAGAATTTCTATTAATCTTCTTTATCTAGCTCAACCATATCAGTACCACTTGTATATTTTTTAATATCAATTTTACCTGTTTTATGTATTTCATCAATTGTTTTTATAATTTCTACAATACGCTTAAGTGCTTTTTGAATATTATCAAGCATATCAACATTTCGCTCATCTTCTAGTTTTTTAGATAATCTCTTAGAATATCCCATCGCAATAGTCAGGGGATTATTAATTTCATGGTTATAAGTTACAATCATGGCCTTAACAGCTTTCATTTTTTCAAGTTTATATAATATCATTAGAAATATTAAAAAAATTGTAAAAAATAACATTAATAACATTACTGGCCACATTTTTTTAGCAACTTGAGCAAACGAAATTTTACCATCTAAACTATAGGGGCCATAGTTTAATTCACGAAGACAATCATTTACAGACTGATAATTCAATGGAATTGTCCAACCAAAAACATCTGCTTGTATATTGGCAACATGTTTTTCAGAGATAGAAAGCAGTGCTTGCAAGACTTCCCCAGCTAATTCTTCGTGATCATGAGAGACTACGGCAATTGGCCAAGTTGGATACAAATCAGTTGATCTTAAGAAAAAATCATCTTTTTTAGGATTAATTATCTTAAAATCACTTAAATTAATCTTCCCTTCAAGTGCCATCTTTTCAAGAGTACCTGTCCTAACATTTCCAACCTCTACTCTCCCCTCTCTAACTGCATCAACAACCTTATCGTGAGTTCCACCAAAGCTAAGAGATTTAAAATCTTTCTCAGAATTAATTCCGGCCCTTAAAAATTCTCGCTTAGCCATTAACCATCCACCAAATGAATTTTTCTTAACGGCCATAAATGTTTTATTTTTTATGGACTCTAAATAACTGTTTTCAAGGGGTAAATCTATTCTTGAAAAAATAACTCCACCGAAAACAGCATGGGGCCCTGAAGAATATTTATTTTTCAGTGTAGCAAATTTATGAATACCATAAAGTATTTCAAATTCCACATACATAGCTGAATTGGTTAATAAAAATTCTATTTCATTTTGAGTAACAGCAGATTCAACTTCAGTAAAATCCAGAGGTACGATCTTGAAAGTTTTTCCTTTAATTCTCTTTGTGAGAAAATCAGCAGTTGCAGACCATCGTTTTATAACCTTGGCCTTTCCTCTTTTAGCAAGCACTCCAATTTTAATAATTGAATTTTCTTCATTTGTTACGATTGCTTGAGATGAGTTAGAAACTGTAATAAAAAACAATATAAAAATAACAAGTAGTAATTTATCTATACATTTTTCCATTAGTTCATCCTTAAAATTAATTTAAATAAATTATACCCATATTTTAAAAAATGTAGTTAAAAATAAACAAATCATTACAAAAAAAGGGCCATCAAATTGATGGCCCACACAATATTCAATTCTTACTTAGGTAAGATATATAACCGTTTTTCTAATTTATATCAGTACCTAGTCTCTAAAATACAGCTCAGTTCTTTTAAAAATCTTAAATGGCATTTCATACTCACCCATGAGACTACTACTAATAAATACTGATGCCCCTTCTTCACTATTTAATTGTTCTTTTGAAGTATTTGCGAAGTCTACCGTTTGAATAATATTTTTAGGCCCTCCAATATATGAACAATCAAGTTCTCCAGTAAAAATACCATTATCAAACGTATATGTCCCAGCACAACCTGGCTTAGGCATTGGCTCATCCATATTTGCATCTCTATACTTGTAGGTTCCATCGGTATTTATAATTAGCTGGACAACATAAAATGGTCCCTCTATGTCAAGAGTTGCAACAGAGATCCCTAAAAGATCATTTTTAGTAATAG
>DAOVTR010000300.1 GCA_030633015.1 Bdellovibrionales bacterium | reverse complement strand
TCTTTTAATGTTTTTTTATCAAAAGGTTTTCCGATAAAATTATTTGCACCAGCTAAAACAGCCTGCTTAATTTTAGGCCTTCCTACTTCTGCAGTAACCATCATAAATGGTATTTCTTTGAATTTATCATTTGATCTTACTTCTTTTAATAAATCTAATCCTGTCATTCCAGACATATTCCAGTCGGATATTATAAAGTCAAAAGGGTTATTTTCATCAAATGCTTCATTTAATGATTTCATTGCAGTTAAGCCACTGTCGTTTGAGTGACAATTATTATAACCTAGAGTATCAAGCATGTTTAAAAGAATTCTTCTCATAGTTAAGGAATCATCAATGACTAAAATTTTTAAATTGTTGTTAATTACGTACACAATTATATCCAAAAAACTTTTTAATATTGGAATTTTATCATAGTTGTGAGTAATATAAATGTAAGGAAAATAATGGATGTGTGCAGTGCATAATTGCTTTTAGATATGGTATATATTTATAAATTTATATGTTATGAATACTATATAGAAATACTATCTAATCAGGGTTTAAGTTTATGAAAAAGTTATCTTCAGCAGAAATTAGAGAGAGTTTTGTTGGTTTTTTTCAAAAAAATGATCATTTAAAAATATCATCTTCATCAATCATTCCTAAAAATGATAATACACTTTTATATATAAATTCTGGAATGGCACCCTTGAAAAAATATTTTTTAGGCTATGAGAATCCTCCAAGTCAAAAACTTTGCAACGTACAGCCATGTATTAGGACAAAAGATATTGATGATGTTGGAGATCGACACCATCTTACTATTTTTGAAATGTTGGGAAGCTGGTCAATTGGAGATTATTATAAGCAAAAGGCCATAGAACTTGCTTATGATCTTTTGATAAATCATTTAGGATTTGATTCAAATCGTCTATATGCCACTGTTTATAGTGGTAATAAAACCCTTGGTCTTGCTCCAGATGAAATATCTCATCAGGCCTGGAGCAGTGTCGGATTTAGTAGTGATCATATAATTTCCCTTGGAGATGATAATTTCTGGGGACCAGCTGGAGACACGGGCCCTTGTGGGCCTTGTACAGAGGTTTTTTATGATACAGGTGATGCTTATGGGGATAAATACGTTCCGGGAAAAATCTTTGATACTACCAACAGATATATTGAAATATGGAATGCCGGCGTATTTATGGAGTTTAATAAAAACGTAGATGGAAGTTTTTCAAAGCTTCCTCTAAAGAGCGTTGATACGGGAGCAGGGCTTGAAAGGCTTTCCATGATTATGAATGGTTTTGATACAGTTTATGATATCGATTTGATGGCCCCTATTTTAAAAACTGTTTCTAGTATGTATAAGATAAGTGAGGCTAAGACACGCATGATTTCAGATCATTTAAGGGCAGCATCATTTATTCTTGCTGAGGGAATCGTTATTGGTAATGAAGGCCAGGGATATATTCCAAGAAGACTGATTAGAAAATCTATTTCTGCCTTGGTTGGATCAAAATATAAATCATTAGATTTTGATCCAATCTTAGATGTTATTATCGGTTCATTAAAAGATTTTTACCCAATTATTGGAAAAAATGAGAAATTAATTAAAAGTGGAATTATGAAGGAGACCAAGGACTTCATTCCTGTGATTTCAAAAGGGTTAGAAAAAGTTGATGAGATTTTAGATAAATCTAAAACTAATTCGATCTCAGGCCAACAGATGAGTGATCTGGTAACAACTTTTGGACTTCCTTTTGATGTTTTAGAAGTAGAACTGCTTGATCGAAATGTAAAATTTAAAAAAGATGATTTTGATAAATCATACAATGAACATAGGAAAATTTCTCGAGTAATTAAAAGATCAAATGTTGAATCATCAGATGAAAAACTTGAATCACTAATTGTAGATTTAAAAGATAGTGTTTTTTCTGGGTACGATCAATTGTCAGATAAATCAAATGTTGTCTCTTTAATCAGTAAACAATCATTAGTTGAAGAGTTAAATGTTGGTGATAGTGGATTTATAATTACAAAAGTAACTCCTTTTTATGGTGAATCAGGTGGACAGGTCGGCGATCAAGGGGAAATTAGCTGGAACAGTGGTAAGGCCCAAGTCATTGATACTCTAAAAATTAAAGGAATTCATATTCATGTAGTCAAATTGCTAAAAGGAAAAATTAAAAATGGCAGTGAAGTAAATTTATCAGTTGATCAAGATATTCGTAAAATGATTCAGGCCAATCATAGCGCAACTCATCTTCTGCATAAGGCCCTACATGAAATTGTGGGAGACCATGCTCTACAGAAAGGATCAATGGTTTCTCACGAGAGATTAAGGTTTGATTTTACTAATAATGTCCAAGTGACAGATCAGCAGTTAAGAGAAATTGAAAGTTATGTTAATGATAAAATCTCGCTGAATGTTATAAATCGTACTGAAGTTATGAACTATGATGATGCTGTTAAGCAAGGTGCTATGGCACTTTTTGGAGAAAACTATAAAGAGAAAGTTAGAGTGGTTAATTTTAAAAAGCAATCTATGGAGCTTTGTGGAGGTACCCATGTTGCGGCAACTGGTGAAATTGGAACTTTTATAATCACGTCTGAAACTAGTGTTGCAAAGGGCATTAGAAGAATTGAGGCAGTAACAGGTATTAATGCCATTAAATTGATTCAAAAAAGAAATGAAATTCTAAAAAAATCAAGTGATCTTTTTAAAGTCAATAATGATAATCTTTATGAGCGTTTAGTTGAGTTTCAAAAAAAATATAAAGAGCAAAAGAAAAATGCTCAATCAGTCTCTGCTAGTTCTGTTGATTTTCTTATTAAAGAATCAATTCAAATTAAAGATAGTCTAAAAATGTTGATTGCTCAAGTTGATGGTGACACTAAAATAGTTAAAGATATTGGTGATAGGCAAATAGAAAAAGAGCAAAATGATATTGTATGTCTGTTTAGTGTAGATAAAAAATCCACAAGAGTTTTTGTATGGGTATCTAAGGCCCAAACTGAAAAAATAAAATCAGCTGATATTTTAAATAATATTTTATCTAATATTGGTGGTAAAGGAGGAGGTAAGCCTCATTTTTCCCAAGGTGGGGGAGAGGTCGTCTCTGATATTTCTAAGTTTATTTTTGAAATTAAAAAGGGACTTAAAAATATTTAAATCCCTTTTATTATCTTTTTACCAAGTATAGTTCATTGCAATTTTTCCAAGTTTTGTGATTCCGCCATTACTGGTATCTCCTTGGTTATAACCTTGCTCATATAAAAAATCTAATTTA
>DAOVTR010000157.1 GCA_030633015.1 Bdellovibrionales bacterium | reverse complement strand
TAATTCTTACTTCAAAATCAACTTTACCAATCTGGCTCATTTGCGCTGTTGTATAACCTAATAATTGACCTTTTTTTACAATTTGCCCTTTTTTAATCTTAGGTTCAAATTCGCCCAATAAAACTGATCTTATATTTTTTGCATGAGATAAAATTACAACATTACCAAACGCAGATAAATTCCCAATATATACGACTTTCCCGTTTCGTGGAGAAATAACCAACTTTGTTCCCCTGAACTTAATGGTTATTCCTTTTTCCTTGTGCTGCATATCAATATAGTTTTCTATTGGAGAAATATAATTATTTCTAATTTTTTTTGTTGCAGTTTTTAATAAAGACTTTCTAATCTTATTTGTCTTATATTTTTTATTAAGAAAATCATTTTTTTGCACTTTATCTAAATAAACTAATGCTATCTTCTGCTTTTCTATTTCTAATGTTTGAATAATTCTATTCAAAGTTTGCTGCTTATTTCTTTGCTTTGCAAGTTTTTCTCTAAGCTTTACAAGCATGGAACTATTTCTATCGATCAACACTTGAATATTTTGTATTGAAAAAAATATTTTTTTTAATATTTTCTTTAATGTTTTTTCGGCAACAACATCTTGTACCTTCATCTGATCGTTTAATTGTCCGATTACGATAAGTTTTATAATACTATGTGTGCTCGTTTTTTCTTGCTGTATGAGTAAAGCCAAGGCTTTTATTTTTTTTTCATTCAGATCTATTTCTATTTCAAGGTCACTATACCTCTTTTCATTATTGATATATTTTGCATTTTCGTTTGATAATTTTTTTTCAATCTCAATAAGTTGGTTTTTTATTTGATTGATTTTATGGCTTTGGTTTTTCAATGATTTAGATAATGAATGAAAATTACCTTTAATCGAAGCATTCGCAATATTAAAAACTAAAAAAAACAATGTTAAATTTACAATTAATTTTCCCATATGATTCTTTTATTTGAAATAATTAATGCCGTCATATTTACAATTGCAATTAACAAATAAAATTCAACTGAAACTTTAAATAAATATACAAATAAACATTCAACAATAACGCTTAAGGCAATGATTATTACCGATGTTTTAAAAAATATATTTTGTTTTCGTTGATATTTCTCTGTCAAGTATGCAAGGTTTTTCAAATCTTTTACAAAAACACCCCAAGCTAATAACCAAATAATTCCAATTATTGCAACCGAAATAATTGGAACCCATCGATTTACCTTTTGATCTATTTTAGTAAAATTATATTTACTAAATGAGGATGTTTGTATTTCTCCTATTGTAATGTCGTTATTACCAGTAAGCCTTGAAAGATAATCCCTTACTAAAACTTTTGATCTATGAGAAATTGCCTCTTTAAAAAATATTTTTAAACCAATATAGCTTGTATCGACTCCAATATCATTCATTTCTATATTTAATGAATTTATCAATTTATTTACATGTTCTTTAATTTCTAAAGTACTAACAACTGAAATTCTCTTTACTCCGGGTAATTTTTTTATTTTCCTTGAGATCCAAGAATAGTTATCTTTGTTTGATATTAATGCAGTAAAAAATGAACTTTCATTTTCTTGAGGAACAATTTGTGCCACTTGTTCACTAATTTTTGTAGACAATGAAATTGAAAGCAACAATAAGAAAAACAATAATATTAAAGTCGCTCCTTTGATCGGAGTTGAAATTATTTGTTTATAAAATAATTTTAAATAAAACATGCATGTCCTGAATAAATAAGCTTTCCTTCATCCAAATGAGCAATTCTTCCTGTAAATTTTTTGACTAAATCTCTATTATGAGTCGCCCAAATAACTGTCATTGACCTTTTAGAATTATAGAAACTAAGTAAATCAAATATTTTCTTTGCATTTTCAAAATCCAAAGAACTTGTTGGTTCATCAGCAATTAACACATCTGGCTTCGTTAACAACGCTCTTATTATTGCAACCTTTTGTCTTAGTCCTCCATTTGCATCTTTCATTTTTAAATCCAAACGATCTTCTATTCTTAAAATACGAGCTAGTTCCTCTAAATCATCATTAAAATTATTTTTAGACTGATATATTTGTGAGTCATAACAAAGCTGTAAATTCTGTCTACAAGTATATCTGCCTATCAATTTTAAATTTTGTGACACGCTTGCAATAAACAACGATGATTCTCGGCCGTTTCTTGGTTTTACAATTTTTCCAAGTTGAGGAATAGTTTCACCTAATATCACATTTAATATTGATGTTTTACCTGAACCAGACGGACCTGTTATAAAAATAATATCCCCTAAATTAATTGTTAGCTGAATACAGTCCAGCGCTTTTATTGCCCCATATTCTAGAGAAATATTTTCCAATACAAAAGCACTACCGTACTCATCTATAAAATGACCCACTTTTGAATTTAATTTTGGGGAAGAAGTAAACTGTTTTTTTTCGAACATGCAGACCAATCCTTTAGTCTAAAGTAATCAAGCCATCCTAACTTGATATAAATATCTTATCTAATAACAAGATACTCACTGCATAAATTTTATCAAATAATATACTACTAAGTAAAGTTATAGTTTATCTGAGTAAAATAGTCTGGAAAATAACTTATTGGAAATAGGTTATTGAAGCAGTTGTTTTTTTGGCTTTCTTTTTTTACTAGCTGTTGTTGATAGTACTTTTGAATATATTGTACTTAAAAGCAGACCTGCTTCTCTTCTTAAGTTATTTTCATGAATAAAACGATATAATTTTTCAATATCTCTAGAGTGTTTAAAATTTCCTAAACTTTTTTTAACTGCTTCTGTTTTGATAACATCTGCTTCTGTAGTCGTTGTTGACATCCGTTGCCTCCTAAAATTCTTTTATACAGATTAAAAACGATTTATACAAATAATTTCTATGAATCCTGCACCTCAATCATTCCATAACTGTGCAGCTTATTATATAAGGTTTTGACTGTAATTCCTAAAGCTTTGGCCGTTTTGGTTTTGTTTCCACCTAAATGCTCTAAAGTTAAACAAATATGTTTACGCTCTAAATCATTTAACGTCATTTCTGAAAATTCAATTTCATTTTCTTGTGATTGTTGCATTTCTGCATTGGAACTATCAATTACACTATCTGCTAAATGATCTTTTTCAATGATTTTCCCATCTGAAATAATATAGGCTCTTGCAATAATACTTTTGAGCTCTCTAACATTTCCAGGCCATCTATATTCATTTAAAGTACGTACTGCTCCAGGTGATAGAGATTTTAACTCTTCAGGATTTTTATCTTTATTTAAAAAATGTGAAGCAAGTGCCTCAATATCCTCTAATCTTTCCCTTAATGGTGGGACTATTAAAATCATAGAATTCAAATAATAATACAATTCTTCACTAAATATACCCTTTTCAATATCTTCTTTTAAATTTCGATCTGTAATTCCCAAAATTCTGATATTTGTTTTATAAGGAGTTTTTCCTCCTACTCTAAAAGCTATTCCATCCTTTAAAAATCTTAAAATTCTAAGCTGTAAATGAAAAGTTAAAGAGTGAATGTTTTTCAAAAGCAGGGTTCCACCATTAATTAATTCAATAATTCCGGACCTTTCCTTAACACTATGAAGTCCTTTTTCAATTCCAAAAATTTCTGCTTCCAATTGTTGCTCATTCATTCCAGAGCAATCAATCGCTGCAAAGGCCCTATTTCCTCTTTTACTTCTGCAATGTATCCTTTTAGCAACCATTTCTCGGCCAGCACCAAGCTCTCCTACAACCAACGCATGTTCTTCCGTTTTAGATAATCTATCTGCTAAAGATAAAAGCTTTTTCATACTATCTGAAATATTAACAATTTTCTTTTCTTGTATTTTAAATGAATCAGCAATTTCTGGAACTCTTTCTTTTTCACTTAACGCATGCTCTTGAAGTTCAATTTTTTTCAGTAAAACATCATTTAATGACTTCGCTGAAATATATAGCTTCATATTCCTTAACGGTCTTTCTACATAATTTAAAATTGAAAGTAAGGAATTAATGTCTTTTGCAGAAAAGGTTCGCTCGTCATCCATTACACTCAAGTGAATTGTGGCGATTATAACTCCCTCGCTGCTAATTGGATAAGCAAGCTCTGCAGTACGAATTTCATCATTACTATCTTCAAAAATAGGATCTCTTTGTACACTATTTGAAAAATATGCTCTCTGCGTCCTTAAAATATGAGATACAATGCCAGAATTTTTTCTTACATGCTCGGCCGTTAGCATTTCTCCATTAATAGCAACACTTTTACTCAGGCCACTTGAAAGAACAAGATTAACTCTCACTTTTCCAACTCCCATCTCAGCCTTTATAAAGTTTGCCAACTCACTAAAAAATAAATTTTCATCTAAAGTTGTAGAAAGAATTGACACTAACTCATTAATATCTGTTGAAGAATTCATTAAAAGATCGGCCATTGTATATCTCCTAGACAATAAATTATGTTTTAACCATGTGCATATAATGCTGCGCGATAGATATATAATAGCAGTGTCTGAAATTTTTACAAGACAAATTTAGTCAAATGTTTATATTTTTTTCATTACATACGTATTTTAAGCTACTTAGACCATCTAGGAGTTATACAGTTTCCATAATTTTTTAATACTGGGATAATAAATTCACCATCTCTATCCATAATGTATAAATTTTGAACAGCTTTTCTTCTTGATAAGACTCTTTGAGAGGAAAAGAGAATAAACTGTCCATCTTTTGAATAGTTGGGATCTTCATTAGATCCAAAATTTTTAGTTAATCTTACAAGCGATGTTCCCCGCGAATTTATTCTAAAAAGATCAAAACGGCTATCTAGCCAAGATGAAAATACAATCTCCTTACCATCTGGTGAAAATCGAGGAGTTGCATTAAATTTTCCAACATAGCTAATCCTTTTTACATTTTTTTCAACTCCCGATGGATCTAACGTATAGACCATGGGAG
>DAOVTR010000276.1 GCA_030633015.1 Bdellovibrionales bacterium | reverse complement strand
TTTATTATAAACAAATAAACCTTTATATTAAATATTTAACCTTTATCTGCTATTATTAAAGGGGGGGGGGTTTATACCCCCCTAAATCCCACTATAATCGACTCTATAAAAATATCCTTGAATGCTATAAGATGTATTTAATTATTATTGTAAATCTATTTATTAAACAATAGAACTTATAGAGTCAGGAGCAACTTAATGAGATCATTTAAACACATTGCGAAATTAATTAAAGATAAGAGAATTCACCATCCTAAAGGATATTCTCAGGCAGAACTTTCTGAAATCTTAGGATATAAAAATGGTCAATTTATTAGTAATGTTGAAAGAGCATTATGTAATATTCCTCTAAAGATGCTTAGAAAAATTTCTGGAGTACTTGATATTGATATTGATGATTTAAAACAGGCCATGTTACGTGATCATGATATTACGTTAGATAATTATTTGCAGCGTAGCGATGATCAATCAGTTGCTGCTGAAAAAACTCAAGAAACTCAAGAAACTCAAGAGAGTCAAGTTTTATAGATTTGGGTTGTTAAAAAGTAAGTATTTCACCATCTACTTCTAAAATATAAGAGATAAGAGCGGCACGTGTCCACATGCCATTTCTTTCTTGTCTCCAGTATTTAGCTCTTGGATCTGAATCAATTGCAACGTCTATTTCATCTCTTCGTGGGAACGGGTGAAGTAAAGCAGCTGTTGGTTTTACAAGTTTCATATCTTCAAGAGTTATTTTGAAATTACTATTGTCTGTTTGTTTTGATTCGTCTTTAAAAGTGTCATGTTCATCTTGTATTCTGGTCATATAGATTGCATCTGTTTGTGATAAAACATTTTTTAATTTTTCGGTTTCAACAATATAAGGCATTTTATTTTTATCCATAAAGTCCAATACATCTTGTTTCATTTGGAATTTTCCAGGTGCTGCAAAAATAAATTTAATATTTTGGTAATTCTTAAGGAGATAGGTGAGTGAGCGAACTGTACGTCCTCTTTTTAAATCACCACAAAATAAAATTGTTTTATTATCAATTCCACCACTGTCTTCAAATGATTTATCCAAGGTATAAATATCTAATAATGCTTGTGTAGGATGTTGATCACTTCCAGATCCTCCATTTATCACTGGAACAGGACGGTTTGAATTTAAATTTAAAAGCCATGCAGCTCGTTCTGCAATATTTTCAAATTTTGATCTCATAATTATAATGTCAGTATATGACGAGAAGGTCTTTAGGGCGTCATCCATACTTTCCCCTTTAACCTCTGATGAAACACTGGTGTCGCGAATTTCTGATGTTTTTATTCCTAAAATATGACAAGCATTTTGAAATGATAAAAAGGTTCGAGATGACGGCTGATCAAAATATAACATTGCTCTCTTATGTGCCAAAAGTGACTGTAAAAAAAGATATCCTTCTTTGTTTTTTGCAATAATTCTTAATTTATTTGTAATATTAATAAGATGGTCTAAGATTGGTCGATTAAATTGTTGGGAGAAGATCATATCAAAGAGACGTCCATCTCTATTGAAAATACCGACCATTTCCTCTTTCGATTTTTGATGGAATTGCTCAAATTGTTGGTCTAAGACATTCATATTATCTCCTAATCATGGCAAAATCGCTGAATATTAAGTGGTGAGCGTATTAACGTCAAGGAGATTATCCATAGTAATACAAATTCTATACACATGAGTTAAAAAACTTGTTATACCTTAAGTATAAATTTTATGGGTAGTGAGTATTAAAATGACTAAATCAACACTATTTAAATCTGTTTTGCTTTGGAATAATAATTATCAATTTATTGAGACTGATCTTTTAGTTGAAAATGGATTTATCTCTAAAATTGAACCAAATATTAATCTAATTTCTAAAAATGTAATTAATGGAAAGGGTTTGATCCTTAGCGAAGGATTTGTTGATATGCATGTCCATTTTAGAGATCCAGGGCAGACTCATAAAGAGACAGTTCAAAGTGGTAGTATGGCAGCTGCTAGAGGTGGGTTTACTAAAGTATTTTGTATGCCCAATACAAATCCAGTCCTTGATAATTTAAAATCTTTGGTCGAATTAGAACGTACAATTCAATCTGATGCAGCTATTAATGTACAAATTATGCCGGCCATGACTTTAAACTTAAAAGGGGAAGTGTTAAGTGATTTTAAAAAGCTCAAAAATGCTGGATATAATTTTCTGACCGATGATGGGTTTGGCCTAGAAAATGATCAGCTAATGGAAGAGGCGTTTAAGCTTGCCGGCGAATTAGATTTAGTCATTGTTCAACATGCAGAATTTAAGCATTTCTCAAATGGTGGTGTAATACATCTCGGAAGCAAATCAAAGGAGTTGGGCCTTAATGGTATTTCAAGTGAATCTGAGTATAAAATGGTAGAGCGTGATATTAAACTATCAGAAAAGTATGATGTTCATTATCATGTTCAACATGTTTCTACGTTAGAAACAGTTTCGCTAATAAGAGAAGCAAAGAGAAAAAACCTTAGAGTTACTTGTGAAGTTACTCCTCACCATCTGGTTTTAACAGATCAAGATATTGGATCTATAAAAGATACAAATTTTAAAATGAATCCACCTCTTAGAGATAAATCTGATCGAGAAGCATTATGGAACGGTTTAATAGATGATACAATTGATATTATAGCAACAGATCATGCCCCCCATGGATTGCAAGATAAGGGCCGTTCGATGGATCTCGCACTCCATGGAGTGACTGGTCTAGAAACTGCTTTTTCTGTACTTTATACAGAGCTTGTTTTAAATAAAATCATCACACTAGAAAAGCTTCTTGAAAAATTAACGGTTTCTCCTAGAAAAGTTTTTAATTTGGATGACAGCAGTGATTTAATTGGTAAGCAGGCCGACTTAGTCTTAATTGATCTCAATCGTGAAGTGCAGGTAGACCAAAGTTGGTTTGTATCAAAATCAATTAACAGCCCATTTGTAGGTAGAATTGTAAAGGGTCAACCAGTTTTGACAATGGTTGGTGGAGAGGTGGTATGGAATGAAAAATAAGTTAATTGTTGCTTTGGACTTTCCTAATTTAAAAGAGACATCTAAATTTTTAGATCGGGCAGGCAGTAGTATCAAATTTGTAAAAGTTGGGATGGAGCTTTATTTTAGCGAGGGGAGATCTGTAATTGATTATTTGAAAAAAAGAGATCTTAAAATATTTGTGGATCTTAAAATTCATGATATTCCTAATACGGCCTACGGAGCAGTCCGAAGTCTTGTTAATCAAGGAGTTGATATAATTAATGTTCACGCAAGTGGTGGGCCTGAGATGATGAGACGGTCTAAAGAGGCTATTATTGGTAGCGATACATTGTTAATTGCAGTTACTTATCTTACAAGTTTAGATAAGGATATTATTTCTAATCAGTTACAATATAAATTATCATTAGAGGATGGAGTTTTAAATTTAGGTC
>DAOVTR010000076.1 GCA_030633015.1 Bdellovibrionales bacterium | reverse complement strand
GAAAATCCTCCAGAACCAAATCCTCCTGCTTGTCCATCAACACCTGCATGGCCAAATTGATCATACTTTGAACGTTTTTGTTCGTTTATAAGTACATCGGCTGCTTCAGAAGCTTCTTTGAATTTTGACTCCGCTTCTTTATTGTCTGGATTTCGGTCAGGATGGTATTTCATTGCAAGTTTACGATAAGCTTTTTTAATTTCATCTTTTTGCGCTGATTTTGAAATACCTAAAATTTCGTAATAATCTCTTTTGCTCATAATATGTCTATCTTAAATAAAGGCCCAGATATTATCTGAGCCTGTTAGTAGTTAAATACCTTCTAAGTAAGAGGGTGATACTATACTTCTTTAAAGTCTGCGTCGACTACATCTTCATCTTTTTTCGATGTATTATCTTGTGTGTCATTTTTAGGTGCTTCTTCAGGTTGTGCTGTTGGATCTCCTTCGGAAGCTGCTCCAGCTTTATACATCTCTTCAGAAATTTTATGTGCAACATTTTGTAGTCTTTCATTTGCAGCTTTAAGTTCATCTAGTGATTCACTTTCAAGTTTGGGTTTTGCATCATTGATAGCTCCTTCCAATTCTGCTTTCGAACTATCAGAAATTTTGTCTCCAGAATCTTTAATCATTTTTTCTGAAGATAGGATTAGAGCATCAAGTCCATTTCTGCTATCGATTATCTCTCTTCGTTTTCCATCAGCTTCTCTATTTTCATCAGCATCTCTTACCATTTGCTTAATTTCTTCATCAGTTAATCCTGATCCACCTGAAATTCTAATTTCTTGAGATTTTCCAGTCGCCTTATCTACAGCATTCACATGGACAATACCGTTTGCATCAATATCGAATGTTACTTCAATTTGTGGAATTCCTCTTGGGGCAGGTGAAATTCCAGATAAATCAAATTTACCAAGTGTTTTGTTATCATTGGCAAATTCTCTTTCTCCTTGGAGAACATTGATACTTACTGCAGGTTGATTGTCTTGTGCAGTAGAAAAAACTTGAGATTTTTTTGCAGGGATAGTGGTATTTTTTTCGATAATTTTAGTAAATACTCCACCTAAAGTTTCAATTCCTAAAGAGAGTGGGGTTACATCTAGAAGAAGAACATCTTTTACGTCTCCTGCAAGTACACCACCTTGAATAGCTGCTCCGGCAGCAACAACTTCATCAGGATTTACCCCTTTACTTGGCTCTTTACCAAAAATTTGCTTTACCTTTTCTTGAACAGCGGGAACTCTGGTTGCTCCACCAACTAAAATAACTTCATGGATTTCATTGAGATCTAGTCCAGAATCTTTAATGGCCATATTACAAGGAGCAGCAAGCTTCTCTAAAAGGTCTCCAATTAGTGATTCAAATTTCGCTCTTGTAAGATTAATATTTAGATGTTTTGGGCCAGATGCATCAGCCGTAATAAATGGTAAATTTACATCAGTTTGATTTAATGTTGATAATTCATGTTTTGCTTTTTCTGCAGCTTCTTTTAATCTTTGAAGTGCCATTGTATCTTTTTTTAAATCTATTCCAGACTCTTTTTTAAATTCCTCAGCAAGAAAATTAATTATTCTATAGTCAAAATCTTCTCCACCTAGAAATGTGTCACCATTGGTTGCTTTAACTTCAAATACTCCATCAGAGGTAATTTCAAGTATTGAAACATCAAAAGTTCCGCCACCAAGGTCAAAGACAACAATATTTTTATCACTTTTAGAATCAAGACCGTACGCAAGTGCCGCAGCTGTAGGCTCATTAATAATTCTTTTAACATCAAGTCCTGCAATTCTTCCAGCATCTTTTGTTGCTTGTCTTTGAGCATCGTTAAAGTAGGCGGGAACAGTGATTACTGCCTCTGAAATTTTATCTCCTAAGTAATCTTCTGCTGCACTTTTTAATTTTTCTAAAATATATGCAGATACCTCTTGAGGTGATTGTTCTTTGTTATCAACTTTTATCCAAGCATCTCCATTTTTATTTGAAAAAATTTCAAAAGGTGCGACTTCCTTAAAGCTTTTAACTTCTTCAGCAGTAGATTTTCTTCCAATTAATCTTTTAATCCCAAAAACAGTTTTTGTTGGATTGGTTACTGCTTGCCTTTTTGCAACTTGACCTACAAGTTTTTCACCATTTGTTGAAAAACCAACTACTGATGGTGTTGTATTATGTCCTTCAGCATTTGCTATAATTTTATATTTTCCATCTTCTAAAACAGCTACGCACGAATTTGTTGTGCCTAAATCAATTCCTATAATCTTTCCCATTATTTTCTCCTTATTATAAAATAATTATTGTTTTTCGTTTTTTGCTATTATTACCTTTGATGCTCTAAGTAATCTGCCATTTAATAAATATCCCTTTTGGAACTCTGTTATTATCTCTTGATCTTTTTTATCAGCTGTTGTTTGAGTGCTCATTGCTTCATGAAAGTTTGGATCAAATATTTTGCCAATTGATTCAATGGGCTCAAGTCCGTTGAGAGCAAGACAATTTATTAATTTTGTCTTAACCATATCAACACCCTCTATAATAGTTTTTGTTTTTTCATCTGTATCGCTTGATAGGGCGTCAAGAGTTCTATCAAAATCATCAACAACATCAATAATTGACTTTAAAATTCTTTCGTTACCATATTTAAGTAAATTTTCTTTTTCGCGGTTGAATCTTTTTTTCAAATTGTCCATATCAGCTGCAAGATAGTAATATTTACTTTTAAAATCTTCCTTTGGAACTTCTACTTTTTTTGGTTCTTTTTCAGGTTTGCTGGCAGAACTATCTAGTGTTTCAACATTTTCTTTATTTTCATTTTCTTTTTCAATGGATGGTTCATTTGCTTTAATTTCTTCTTGAACTTCTATTTTTTTCTTTTTGCCCATTTTTATCCTCAAGCCAATAATTAATATTTTGTTACATCTAAGATGGGTTTCATTATCTTTTTGTCAATGCGTCAAAAGTATCTTTTTTTTTATAGTTAACTAGTTCAAATTATTGAAAATAAATCATTCATTATTGAGTCAATAAATAAAAAGCCTCTTGAGTTGAGAACAATTTTGAAATCTGTTTGAAAAATATAATTCAGTGAGGCCCACTTTTTGATCAAATAATTTAACTTTGTGAGATCGGATTCTTTAAAAAATTCAGAAATATTGATTCCTAAATTTGTACGTAGGAGCATATATATTTTTTCAAGTTTAATCTCTTCTTCAGTAAGATGCTCATAGTCAAAATTATAATTTAAAAGATCTTTTTTCCAAGTGTATCTAAAAGCATTTGAGTTGTTGATCATTATTCCCGTGGCCGATGGCCCTAGTGCTATAACTGATTTGGATTTCCAATACTTTAAATTGTGCTTAGATTCTAGTCTTGAATATGCAAAGTTTGATACTTCGTAGTGTTGAAATCCATAATCTTTTAAAAAATTTGATGCAGTCATAAATTCATTAGCGATATAGTCATCGGAGGGAAGATGCTGCTTCATTGAGTAGCTTTCTCCGGGAGTAAGAATATATAGACTTATATGTGTAGGGTTATATTTTAAAATTGTTTTAAGTTCATGGATAATATTGCGATTGAATTTTTCAGAGTGAGGTAATCCGATCATAAAATCAGTAGAGAAGTTTTTAAATTTTGCGCTGATTAGATCTAGCGCGTTGTGTGATTGATTTATATCATGCGCACGGTTAAGCAGTGTTAGCAAATTAGGATTTAAGGTTTGAATACCGAGAGACACTCTATTTACACCTAAATCAAGCCAATTGTTTACGCTACGATCTAAAGTAGAAGATGGATTCATTTCTACTGTAAATTCAATTTGCTTCATATCTTTTTTTAATATATTTAATTTTTTGAAAAGAGAGGATTGTAAGAAGCCTGGGCCTTCTTCCCAAAGAGATGGAGTACCTCCTCCAATATAAATTGAATCAGTTATTTTTATTTCATAATTTTGGTCGTGAGCTTTTTGTATAATAGTAGCTGACGTTTGTTCAAGGTAGTTTTTGAATTGCTCAACATTATTTGCATAATTTGTTGTTTTATAAAAATCACAGTAGTTGCATTTCTTTTCACAAAAAGGGAAGTGAATATATAGAGATTTAATTTTCTTCATATGTTAAGGTTAAATACTTTTGTTTTATCATTGTGTAAAGCTCTGATATCTCGTTAAATAAATGCTGGAGAAAATTGTGAAACAAGTTCCTTATATTGAAACTTTAAATAATGGTATGAAGACGTTGTTTATTAATGTCCCTGCTAGTACCTCGGCCACGGTACAGATTTGGTTTAAGGCAGGAAGTTCATTTGAACAGGCGGACAATCAGGGGATTGCTCATTTTTTAGAACATATGTTTTTTAAAGGAACTAAAAAAAGACCAGGAAAAAAACTTGCAAAGGCCGTCGAAGGATTTGGAGGCGAAATTAATGCATTTACCTCTTTTGATTATACATCTTACTACATTAATACTCCTTCAAATAAAATAGTTCTAAGTTTGGATATATTATTAGATATGGTGTCTAAACCTACTTTTGAACAAATAACGATCCCTGGTGAAAGGGAGGTGGTATTTGAAGAGTTTAGAAGATCTGTTGATAGTCCTTCACAATTTGCTTTTTCTAGAATTCAAAACAAATGTTTCAAGGGAGGGTATAAACATCAAATTCTTGGTACTCCTAAAACAATTAAGTCCTTTTCAAGGAAACAATTAAATGATTTTAGAAAGCAATATTACAATCAATCGAATGCACTGTTAGTCGTCGCAGGAGATCTTAAAAATAAAAAAGCAATTATAAAAAAGATTTTAGAATTTAAGTTACCAAAAGGTAAGCCCGCCCATTCTAATAAGTTTAAACTTAATAAGTTATCTCAAATAGATGTTCATCAAAAAGAAGTTAAAATGGCTCAGCTAACTTTTCTTTTTGAAGGTAGTAATTACCTTGAACAGTTGGCACCTATTCAAGATGTGGTGATGAGTATATTAGGTCATGGAGAGTCATCAAGATTATATCGAGATTTGGTACTTGATTCAAATCTTGCGAACGCATCAGCTGCTTCAACAATGTATTTAGGTGATAAAAGTATTGAGTTGATGAAAATTGTATTTCCTTATGAAAATATGCAAAAAGTTATGGATCTATTGTTTGATATAATTATTAAATTAAAAAGAGATGGTATTGAAAAATGGGAAGCCAATAAAGTCAAAAATCAATATGTTGCTTCTAAAATTTATGAAAAAGAGACAGTTGAATCATATGCTTTTAGTTTGGGCCTAGGTTATGTGCTTACAGGTGATTTTTTATGTGAAGATAAATTTTTTGATAAAATTAAGGCCGTAACCGTTGAACAAATTAATCTATATTTCAAAACACTTTTTTCAAAAGAAATGCATTTGATGTTTCAAATACCCAAAGAGTATTCTGTAAAAGATAGTGAGAGTTATTTATTGAAGTGGCAGAAAAAATTAAAAAAAGAATTTAATATTAATAAGCCTATTGATAGAAAACTAAAAACATATCAGAAATCATCGTATGATAGTCAGTTGAAAATAATTAAGTTAAAAGATGGCATAACTCTTTTACATCGACATAATCCAATAAATCCAACATTTGTTTTTAATACCTATTTGTTAGGAGGATTGACTGAGGAAAATGAGAAAAATAATGGGTCTTATCATTTGATTTCTAATTTGCTAACAATGGGGCATAAGGGGTTGCCTCGTGATGAACTGAAGCGAATTATTGATGACCGGTCAGCATCGTTTTATGGTTTTTCAGGAAAGAATGCTTATGGATTAATGATGCAAGGGCTGAGTGAAAATTTTAGCGAGCTTTTAAAAATTTCAGTTGACGCTATGATTAGTGCTGATTTTCATGAAGAAGAGCTTATTAAAGAAAAAAGTTTGGTAAGTAGATCACTGTTATCTCAAAATGAGGACCCGGCGAGGCAGTGTTTTAATAAATTATCATCTATGATTTTTGCCAATCATCCTTATGGTCAAAATCCAATTGGAACAACTACATCTTTGGAGCAAATTACAAAAGCAGATCTACTTAAATTGCATGGTGAAAAATTAAAAAATTCAAAACTAATGTTTAGTTATTGTGGTGATCGTAATATTGAAGATGTTACCGAGTTATTAACTAAATATATAGAGACTTTTTCTGCTCGTAGTAATGAGGTTCAAGATTTTAAAAAGTTTAAATCAAGTGAAGATAAAAAATCATTTATATATTTCGATAGGGAACAATCAAATGTTTTTTTAGGAGTTGCCTGTAAGCGATTAAAAGAGAGTGAGAATACAATACTAAAAATGCTTACAATTTACCTTAGTGGGCAATCTTCTGATCTGTTTGTAAAAGTTAGAGATGAGATGGGGCTGTGTTACGCCGTTCAGCCTGTTCATTTTAATGCACTTGAAGGAGGGTACTGGGGAATTTATATGGCCTCAGGTCACGATAAGGTTTCACAAGCAATTAATGCCATAAATGATATTGTAGGTAGTATTAAAGATTTTGGATTAACAAAATCTGCATTTGTTCAGTTGAAGAAAATGATTGAGGGGCAAAATCTTTTGAATGTCCAGACAAATGAAGATTATGCAAATATTTATTCTATTCCATACTTTCAAGGATTAGGACTTGATTATTATCATAAAAATAATCAAAAAATTTCAGACATGACTTATGATAAATTTAATGCAGAGATCAGAAAAATATTATCTAGAGATTGGTTTCAAATTGTTGTTGGCAGAGAGGATTATACAATAGATAAAATATAAAAAACTGAGAAGAGAAGTAAGCCGGATTCTGTTGTAAACTATCATTCATCTAGGACTTTAGTTACCTAAAATCTCATGCACTCTACCCGTCTACTTTAGGCTGGCCGCCTTCAAACGTAGACCTATTTGAGCTTGCACCACATAGAGTTTACCTGGTTTCACTACAGCAGGATTACTCCTCTGTACTTGCTTTCTGTTGCACTTGTCCTCACCTCGCGGTGGACGGACGTTATCCGCTATGTTGCCATATGGTGTCCGGACTTTCCTCCAGGCCGGGGCCCAGCGACAGTTTCCTCTTCTCAGTATTATATAATTTCTGTAGTGCCTTAGGAGTATTAGTTAGTCAAATTAATTTGTCCATGCTAAAAAAAGTATAATAAATTTATTGGAGAAAAACTATGTACAAAAATAAACTGATAATAATTTTAATGGCTTACCTGGTTAGTTTTAGTTCCATGGCAAGTCAGGAGTTAATTAAAGAGTTTCTAACTACCAATAGGGACGTATTAAAATTAAAGACAGAACTTAAAAAAAGTGAACTTAGTGTTGATGCTGCTTTAAATAAATTTATGTGGGTATTAGCATATTCAGGTAGTTTTT
>DAOVTR010000078.1 GCA_030633015.1 Bdellovibrionales bacterium | reverse complement strand
CAACCTTATTCTCTCTCGAATAAATATGACAATTGTACCAAACGTATCTGCTAAGTTTCCACCTGTCTCTCTTAGTATGTTGATACTTGATACAAACATTTGGTTATCTTCAGTATCCATTCGTTTTGCTAAACTCTCTAAGCACTCTTCAAATGGCGCTCCTATTTTATTTTGCTGTAAAACTAAATTAAACTCCTGTGACACAGGGGCAGGCATTTCATTTACAACCATTGAGAAGGCCTGAGGCAGAGAGAGTCCCGCTCTAATTCCATTTGAAAGCAAAGTTAGTGCATCTACCATCTGATCTTCGTACTGTTTAACTCTTTTAAGAACCATAAAATCTATGGCCGGCTTAGGTATTTTCCATCCAAAAATTGAAATTATAAAAGCAAAAAACAGCCCAACTTTCCAAAAACCATTCATTGCAAAAATTGCTAATACAATAGAGCCCAATCCAAAAGATAAGAAAAGTAAAACTTGAGTTATTCTATCTGGCTTAATCTCAATGAATAAAAGCTCTAATTTTTGTAATATATAATTTCTAGTTCCAAATGTATTATCTTCAATTAACTTAAAAATTCCTGCACTATAATGAAACGTATATAAAAATGTTGAAATTCCAACAAATGCTAAAAGCAACTTTTCATAAAAGTCAATATTTAAGCTATTCATCTCAAATCAAGCCTTACTAATTATTTTTAAATATACCTCTTGGTATATTATATCCTTTTCTTTCCAGCACTTCGATAAACTTAGGTATAAATCCAGTTGCTTGAAATTTACCAAATACTTTTCCATTTTTATCTATTCCATCTTGGCTATACAGGAAAATATCTTGTAAAGTTACTACATCACCCTGCATGCCTCCAAGCTCTGTAATATGGGTAACTTTTCTAGATCCATCATCTAAACGTGCAACTTGAACAATCATATGAACTGAACTGGCAATCATCTCTTTTATTGCTTTGGGAGACAGACCTGTTCCTGCATATTGTACTAAGGTTTCTAATCGTCCAATACACTCTCTTGGATTATTTGAATGAACTGTTGTCATTGATCCATCATGACCTGTACCCATTGCCTGAAGCATATCCAAAGTTTCTCCACCTCGACACTCTCCAACTAATATTCTATCAGGCCTCATCCTAAGAGTTTGTTTTACTAATAATCTAATGTCTATTTCTCCATCTCCCTCCAATGAAGGGGGCCTGGTTTCAAGTCTAACCACATGCTCTTGAGGAAGAGAAAGTTCTGCGGAATCTTCACAAGTAATAATTCTTTCATTGGCCTGAATAAATGCAGCAAGTACATTAATTAAAGTCGTTTTACCAGAACCAGTTCCACCACTAACAATTATATTTCGATGTCCTTCTACAGCAATTCTCATAAAGTCTGCCATCTCCTGAGTTATTGAACCAAACTTAACAAAATTTTTATAAGTCAATCTCTCTTCAGGAAATTTACGAATAGTAATAGTACAACCATCTACGGAAGATGGAGGTATGATGGCATGAACTCTTGATCCATTTTGAAGTCTAGCATCTACATATGGAGTTTTTTCATCAATTCTTCTACCTATTGGTGCAACAATTCTTTCTATAACATTTAATACTTGTCTATCATTTGTAAAAGTAACATCTGACAAACGAAGTTTCCCACTTCTTTCAAAATATACTTTATAAGGCCCCACAACCATAATTTCTGTCACTTCAGGATCATCTAAAAGATCTTCTAGTGGTCCCAACCCAAGGGCCTCATCTAAAAGCTCTTTTACTATTTGATTCATGTCTTCTCTAGAATTAACAACCCCAGATGTGTCTTCTTTGTTTAACAGGTCTACAACCATTTTTTTAGTTTGCTCCCTTAGAATTGTTTTAGCTTTAGGATCATTTTCGTTAGAGTTAGTCGTATCCATTTCATCAACTAACGAACGATGAATTCTTGTTTTAAGCTCCACCCATGGGCTTTTAAAAAAGGAACTTTTCGTAGTTTCAGTTTTTTTAGAAGTTAAACTCTTAGATTTTTTATCTTGATCTCTAGTTAATTTCTCAAGAGAACGTAAAACATTTTTTTGAACCAACTTACGGACTGTTTCAATAATCCCTTTTGCAAATGCACTATTTTTGGCAATAGTCATTATGGGTTGTGATTTATTTAAAGCTGCAATACAAGTTTGATCATCTTTTGCAACTATTGAAAAAATTGGTTTACCTATATTTTTTTGAATAACATCAGGAGTAACTGGATGCCCTTTCTGATATTGATTTAAAATAATCTGAATCATCTCTTTAGGAATAAGCTGAGTGATCAACTCTTGATAAAGTTTTTTAGTTTGATTGACTGCTAAAATGTCTGGAGTAACCACCATAAAAATAAGAGTTGAATACTCTAATGCTTTCAAACTAAGTGGCGTTAAATCACTTCCAAGATCAATTATAACAATAGGAAAAATATTAGTTACTGCCTTTAATACTTTTCCAAGGCCCTCTACATTTATATTGTCCGCAAGAGTCTTACTTGATGGCATTGGAACAAATGATAGAGATGATGATCCAGATAAAAAAGGTTGAATTGTTCTTGGATCAATGGCCCCTGTAAATTCAGACAGATCCTTCAAATTTTTTTTACCTTTTATTCCCGAAATCAGACTTAAATCACCTGATGCTTTCTGGTCAAAATCTAAAAGCAATGTTTTAGACCTTCCTTCCGTTGAATACGCAAATGCAAGATTTGCTGCAACTTGAGACTTACCGACTCCACCTTTTCCACCAATTATACAAATAATATGCCCTGCCATGAATACTACCTTCTTCTTTGTCTGAATTTCTTTTTAATATCCTCTGTTCCAATAGATGCTGATTCAACGATTTCTGGAGTAACAAAAATTACAAATTGACTTCTATTAGTTATATGAGCTTTAGATCTTAAAAATGTAAATAATGGACTACCGTTTTGAACATTTTGTGATGAAGTTGACCCTGGGGGTGAATCTTTATCGTAATCAACAACATTTCTTTTAACCGAAACTCCACCAATCACAGCAGACTCTTTTGCCTTTACGACAACTTTCGTTTTAATTTTATCCACTAACTGTTCTGTCGATTCACCTTCTCCTGATGTTGAGTCTACTTCAATTTCTACATCAAGCTGAACTTGCTCTCCTTCTAAAATCTCAGGAGTAATTCCAATCGTAAGTCCTGACTTTGCAACAGCAACCTTGGGATTTTCTCCTCCTCCAATCACAAGATTTTTATTTCCTGTTTTTTGAATTGAACCCTTCTCTTTTTCATTTACTAAAATTACTCCTGATTGAATAATCCTTGCATGCCCAGCACTTTTTGCGGAGTGAAGCTTAGGAAAAAGATTTGTAATAATTCCAGAAAGCGTTCCATTAGAACTAGATGTTACATCCCCACGATTAGTTTTTCCAAATCTAATCTCTCCACCATTGTCTCCCATTAAAGGATTCCATTGAAAACCAAATACTTTACTGTAATCCTTGGTCAATTCAACAAACTGTGACGTTATTTTTATAATTTTAGGAAGAGGTTTTTTCTCTGGCTTCTCATCTACTTTTAAAAAATTTTGCAGCATATTCAATTCTGCTTTTTGGTATCTAGACGTTGATGATTTAGCTAATGTTTCCAGTTTATCAGGCAAATAGGCCATTGCAACCCTCTCTGCTCTAGTTTTTTCAGGAATAGATCCAACAACACCTTCTAGCCAAAACCTGTTATTTACAACTCTTACTGAAACATTTTTTAAACCATTATTGTGAAGCTCATCTTGCATCTTTCTAGCAATTACTCTCTGAGTATGAGGAGAGAGTTCAACTAAAACAAGTACTCCTGAAAACCGAGGATCAGATAAAACTTTTGCCACAATTCCAATATCCGTTGGTACAACAATAAACCCACCAATATAAACTCGATCTCCTTTTACCCCAATTTCCAGTCCTTCAATATCTCCTAAATATTCTTTAAGTTGTCCTACCGATTTAGATTTATCGTTAGCAACAATTTTAATTTCAAATACCGCACGTATATCACCCACAAGATCTCTAATTCTAACACTTGTTGTTCCTGGTTTTTTTCCTATAAATGTTATCTCTCTTCTAGACGGAATAAATGTATATTTTAAAATCGGCTCGTTAGTTATTTCAATATATTTAGGATAGGTCGCAAAATCTAATTTTATAACATCACTGCCCAACCCCATAACAACTTCAATTTTTTTAGTTAAGGCATTTGGAGCTACATTTTTATTGTTTGGAGCTACCTGAGAAAATACTGTTCCAACAATATAAAAAATTAAAAATAAAAAAAGCAGTTTTTTATTCATACTATCTTCCTGATTTATATTTATTTAGAAAATATTTTTTAGCCTCAAGTTTTTCATTATCACCTAACATATCAAAAATTTGAGTTGATTTAATATTCACTTTTGCCTTGTCACTATTATTTCTCAATGCCAAGTATGGTCTACTTGCTCCAAAGTTTATAATATAAACTAGTTTTTGCATTTGAAACGGTGATAGCTCTAAAGTTACTGTGTTATATCTAGAATATGTATTTAGATTCATCCGTTTTATCTCTTTCGGTGTTTTGATTCCAATTATAGGAATAGAATTTGTCATACTAAGACCAGTAGACAGCACAAGAATATCTTGTAAAATTGTCTTAACTTTTTGTTTATCTTTTCTTGAGGCATAATCAATTGCTGCTAAAATATCAACTCGATCTCCAGGGCGAACTAGTTTACTCACTGCGATCTGCTCATTTATATTTATAGAAACAGCTCGTTTTCCTGGAACAACTTGTCTGGAAAGCCCTGTCTTTGCTCCTGGATATGTTACTCTAGGTTTAGTTATCTGCTCACCTTTCAAAATTGGAACAGTAGCAATGGTATTTTCCAGGCCCTTCATTGAATTAAATGCTCCTGGCATTTCAAATGAGCTTGGAATTTCTCTAGTCTCTAATTTACTATTATCTAAAAGTTCTAGCTCAGCAATGTCCTGTTTCGCTATAACAACAACTTTTCCTGTTCCATACTCTTTAATATAATCTGTTCTTTTTTGCTCAACATAAGTCCACACTAAAAACATGGACATGGCCGCTAAAGCAAGTGCTAAAGTAAAAGCTCTTGTATTCATATCTTTTATCCTTCTTAAAAAGATCTATTTACTAATAATTTTAACAAATTAAAGATGATTTAAAAGCGTGGCAATATTTGACCTATTATTTCAAGCTACAGATACCAGGGAGAGAGCCTCGAATAGGAAAACCAAATCGATACCGATTCATGCCCTCCAATTCATAATTTCCAGAACAAATTCCATAAATCGTGGCAGGTTTTATTACTTTGGTAGGACCACCCCGTGCTGGGTCATCACACTCGTTTGTAGATGAAAAACTATTTGTTGAAGGAGAAAATAATTTCATCTCATAGCAACTTGTATAGGGACTTACTCCTCCTTCATCCCTTTCCTTCCAACCTATAATATCTGCTCCAACAAAAACAATTCCAGAAGAAGCATATTTATCTAAATCAGAAAGAGAAGGTGTCATGGAGTCACCTTTTATAAAACCATAAAATGCCCCTCGTGTAACTTTTTGTTGATTAATAGATCCGTTTATTGAAGCATTCATAACTAACAAAAGAAAAATTAAAAAAATTATTAGAGGCAAAAAAGCGATAAATTCAAATAATGCCTGACCATTGCGATCAGAAATATTGTAAGCTATATTTTTAAGTTTACTCTTCATTAACAACCGTTATCAAAAAAAGTTGAGTGAATAATACAATTTGAACCTAGAGCGCGAAAAGCGTTACAAATTTGTTCAAGACACTCTGCTCGTGACGGCTCTTTCCCAAGAAACGACTCTGTTAAATAATCAACTGTTTCATTGCCTCCCATAAAAGGAACTGAAGAAAATTTCTGCTCAAACTGATAATAAGTTCCTGTAAAAATTGATCCAACAGAATCATTTGGATTGTTAAATTTTAACCCACCTCTTGTATCTTTTATAAAAGAAGATAATTTATATTTTAAAAAAACTTTTCTTGCCACATTTTGAGCATAACTATCATTTTGCTCCGCTGTAGGCTGATTACCATCTCCAACTAAATATGCTCGAGATGCCATAAAGTTTGCATAATGAGCAACGTGTCCGTTCGTAAAGTTAAGAGATAAATTTAAAAAAATAATAACAAGGCCAAACGTATAGATAAAACACATTAAAAATTCAATGGTAGATTGCCCAGAATTTGAATTTGTTTTACTCATTTGGATCCGACAATATAAAAAATCTACTTTGACCTTGTTCACTTGAATAATAACTATCGTGCTCTCTACTATTATAATTTATATTTAGCTCCTCTTGACTACCGGGCTGACCATGCCTATAGGTATATTGAATATAATTTTTGTAACTTTTAAATATATCGGCATCACTACCAAAAAAACTTTTAAAAAGAGAGCTATTTAATATAGAAAAAACTACCAATGACATTACACCAATTAGTAAAAGATACTCCACCGTTGATTGGCCTGAAGTCTTTAAATCCCTATCATTTTCCATAAAAACCATATCCACGATAAAAATATCACAGGAGCATAAGAAAACTTATTCCCAAAAAGAATCATAATACTTTTAAAATCTTTTTGATGTATTGAGTGTACAATATATTTTAAGTTTTTAAAAATAACTATTAAAATTAATATTAACCCCATTGTAATTGTAACGATGGACAATAACTCTAAGAAACTCTGGTGACCTACTGTTGGGATTAAAAATAAAATTGTAAAAATTATCTTAACATCTCCAGCACCCATAATTTTTAAAAAATATAACATAAAACCAATTATAAAAAAAACAACTGGAAAGAAGAAATGTTCGCCAAGATTCGGATAGTTCTCTTTTTGAATGAAAAATACAAAAAGAAATAAAAGAATATTAAAAACTGACCAATAATTATGAATTTTTTTGGATTTAAGATCAACAATACTAACTATTATAAGTTCAATTGTAATTAGTGTCCAAACGGCATAGTGAGCTATCATTGATTAGTAAAACCTTTAAAAAAACAATTCCTCTCACATACTCCAACAGACAGTTGTTGATTAAACGCCTGGCCAATTACCCCAATAGAGCTATCAAAATATCCACTAAACGATTTCAAAAGATTTATGGAAATCATTGCCATTACTGAAAATATCAAAAGATACTCAACCATGGCCTGGCCTTGATTAGAAAATATTTTTTTCATGTAT